>CAYJVA010000050.1:0-6609 GCA_964373465.1 uncultured Gammaproteobacteria bacterium | reverse complement strand
GGTATAACCCTCCGTACGTTCAATTTGTTTTGCAAATTGAACTACGATGGGTATATATAGTACCCCACTTAAAATAGTATGAGTGCATAGATACAAGACAGGTCATTGACTTTAACTGCAATTGCACTATACTGTACATTCAATATATATATGCATAATATACAAGAAAAAGCTATAGAAGTAGCACTCAAAGGCGATTTTAAAAAGGCAATGGAATTGAACTTATTCATAATCAAAAACAACCCTCAAGATCTTGATGCTTATCTACGACTGGGATTTGCGAGTCTACAATTGAATGATTTTAAAAAAGCCCGTATCTATTATCAAAGAGCCTTAAAAATTCAAAAACCTAACCTCATAGCTCAGACTAATCTCGAGAAAATTGCCATTCTTGAAAAAAGAGGAAAATCACGAAAAGATAAAAAAGTGTTGCTTTCATTTGACCCTAATCTATTTTTAAATGTTATAGGAAAAACAAAAATAGTCACCTTAATTAATCTTGGTAATATTGCGACACTTGCAAAACTTAAAATAGGACAAAAAGTATACTTAAAGATAAAAAAGAGACGCGTTGAGATACGTACTGAAAATAACGAATATATAGGCGCCCTCCCTGATGATATTTCAAAGCGACTTATCTTCTTTATTGAAGCAAGAAGTATGTACCGCACTTACATCAAAGAAGCATCAAAAAATCACGTTGATATATTTCTCAAAGAAGAAAAAAAGGGAAAAAAAGTGTCACACTATGTCTCTTTTCCGCGTAATATTCAAGAAGACCTTAAAATTATGGGAGCAGCTGAAAACGATGATGAGCAGTATCGCGACGATGAAAAACAAAGTCTTGAGAAAAGTCGCGCTGACGATGAGGAAGAAAATGCAAAAGAAAAACCGGTTGATATAGAAGCGCTCGCTGAGCAAATCGATGAAAAGGAAGAATTAGGAGAAAATAATCAGTTTGAAGAAGAAAAAGATGATTTTGAAGAATGAAAGTGAATTATTTTATTTTTGAAAAAAAGAACAGTGCCTTTCACCGATCTTTTTTTTTGAAGTGTCTTGTATAGTTCATCTGCAAAATACATATCTTTCATTGAACCCCATGCCCATACAAAAGAAATCAAAAAAATAATGACGCTTACAATCAATATAATCATAGTACTTTTTAACTTTTCATTTTTAACTTTAAATTTTCATTTACTCCCATTCTTTTTCTATCCTCTCACCCAAAACAACTATAATATCCGCCTTGAGCACATCATTTTCTTTTTTTCTTCCAATGGAACATGAGAATACATGCGCTAAATATCTACTCGTTAATGATGGTTTATTATGGTCAAAAATATCCTTTATTATACATGATTTTCCATCTTCTTCTACCCGAGAAAGATCAACTACTCTTATTCCCTCTCCTTCAAGTAAAGTCGTGAGGTAAGAAGCTGCAGCATAACGAGTATATAAAAGAGCCACCTTTTTTCCTTCAGTACGAAACGATTTTTGATAAAAATAACCTTGATACTTCCCCTGACCTAATTCGCGAGTATTCAACTCAGCAAAATCATTCTTTCTTTTACCGACTATTAAAAAAAATAAAAATAAACGTTCAAATAATGACGCATTACTGGGGGAGTTGAACGAAAGCAGTGTCGTCAGTCGTGGAATTGATTCTGCATCATCTGATACGATAGTGTCTGAGTACACTTCGGTTTTTTTTGGATAAAAATAAAAATCAACCATACTTGAAGTTGAATAAGAGAAAGTTTTTTGAATGAGATCTGGTTTTTTTTCAAGTTTAGCCAGTTTTCCAAGCGATCCAACTTTATATTGATTATATCCACCCGGGACTGTGACTAACAAATCATTACGATAAGGGATCAGATAATGCACTCCATCTGTCAGACCCAATGAAATAAAAACCGTATTCCTTCCATAAAAAACTACATTCAGACGGTCTTTCTTTAAAAAAATAAGCGAATGAGTAATTGAACGTATTAAAATAAACAAAAAATATCCTAATAATAAAAAAAAGACAAGCATCGCCAAGAACAATCTGCTTCTTTTCAGTGTTTTTTTTTTCATGACGTTATACCATTCCATGCTCCAATTTCAAACGCTTGATTTTCCCAACGATCGTATCTCGCGGGATATTAAAATTAAGTAATATTTTTTTAATCATGGAGAGAGCCGCTTCAAATTCTGGTTGAATGACGGTATGAGCTCCAAGATCTTTCATGCGACGTTGATGCTCCTCTTTATGAGTACGAGCAAAAATAGCAATATGACGATTGAGACGCTTGCCATGAAGAATGATGGCCTCTTGTGAAAAAGTATCTGGAACCGCAATGATTAACATTTTTGCCTTTTCTGTATGAACATAGTCAAGAACATCAATGTCAGTCGGATCTCCATAGATTATGGAAATACCTTTTTTTTTCGCCTCCATGACTGTATGCACATTGTAATCAATCGCAATAAAGGAAATTCCTGCGAGATAAAGCGCTCTTCCAATATAACTCCCCAGCCTCCCATAGCCACAGATAACCACGTGGTTGACCGATTCAACCGCATGCACATGAGCTGGTTCACGATCGCGAGATTCCAAAAACGCATAAAAAGAAGGAGCTCTTTGCACCGCTATTTTTTTAAGAGAAAAGTACAATATGTCTTTATATCGAGCCAAAATTGGTGTGATTGAAATACTGATAACCACAACTGATAGAACGATCATAGAGAGTTCATTTGAAATAACTCCACCACTCACCCCCTCCTGAAGAATGATAAACGCAAACTCCCCTGCCTGAAAAAGAAGTAATCCTGCAGAAAAAGCAGTACGAGAATGCAAACGCAGTGCGATAAAAATCACCGATAGTACGATGCTTTTAATTAAAAATAAAAGTATGGTAAAAATAATAATCAGAGGAAACTGTGCTACAATAATTGAAAAGTCTATTTGACTTCCTAAAAACACAAAAAAAAGAATAGCAAATATATCTCGTAGAGGTCTCATTTGAGAAAAGATATGATAATGTTCCAAAGTGTGCGCGATCAACACTCCAGACAAAAAAGCCGCGACCGTCGCAGGAAGTTTGAGAAAAGAAAAAACCATCACTGCAATAAGAATAAAAATAAGAGTCAGTAAATTCAACAATTCTCGAGAAGTTTTGGCAAGCCTACCGAATATGAAAGGAACTGCTTTTTTTCCTACAAAATACATCAAGATAAAAACAATCATCAATTTGATCAAACTGAAAACTACGGAAAAAACTATATTCCATACACTTCCCGATACTGAAAGAGATGAAACGACGATCAAAAAGGGAATCGCAATGATATCCTGAAAAAGCAAAATACCAATGGTCATTCCTCCCAATAAGGAATGCTCCTCCCCTTTCTCCTGAATGATTTTGACAACCACTGCAGTTGAGGAGAGCGCACAGGCAAAGCCAATAAGAAGAGATGGCACAAAATCAAACTGAAAAAGAAATGAGATTAAAAATATAAAAAAAGCGCTGATACCAACCTGCAGTAATCCCGCGATGACGATAAACCGTCTGTAACGAATAAATTGACTGATATCAAGCTCCAGACCAACCAAAAAAAGAAGCAGGATGACGCCAATACTGGCCAATTGCGACAACATCAATTTCCCTGCCTGATTATGCACAAATATGCCTAAAATTATTCCTCCTATTATGTATCCGACTAATGTCGGCAATCTAAACTTCGTTGCACCCCATCCGCAGATAAAGGGAAGAATGAGAAATAAAAGCAACATCCCCACAGTCGTTATTGAAAGATCAGCCATATATCTTCTATGATACCATTATTTCACTAGTCTTTTCTCGCAATCAATGCAATACTTTGCCTCAGGGATAAGCTGAAGACGCTCAATCATAATCAGTTTACCACAACTCTCACACTGTCCATATTTCCCTTTGACGGTCTTTTTAATAGCTCGTTTCACATGCTCAAGTTTTTTTGAAAGAGCGCTTATCTGTGCAACGATTGTATCATGTCCCACTTGCTCACGTACATCCGTATCTATCGCCGCATTATCATTTGCATGATCCGGATCAGTGAACGGATCTTCTTTGTGTAGTTCATTAATGCGTCTTACCAACTGAACTTCATCTTGAATGAGCTTTTTTTTGAGTTTGTCTTGTAATTTTTTTGATAATTCGTGTGGCATATTTTTTTATTGAAATGAATAATAAATGTATATTTTTAAAAATCGGTGTATGAAAAAAGACTAAAAAATAAAGTGTAAAAAATATAACTATCAAAAGTGAAAGCGCAAAATTAACACTGAAACCAACCAAGTATAAATGATTTCCTTTTATCTTGTCAAGCAATAAATACACGACTGAAAAATAACTCATAAAAAAATACCATCCAAAACCATGTGGCAGTTTTTCCCTCCTGACTAAAAGCAAAATTTTATAAGCGCAGTATGCGCCCCATATGAAAAAAAACGCCTCATACATGCCGGTCAGATGACGCGGTTCTTCGTGACCACTATAAATAATTTTTAGGAAAAAATTCGTAGGCGATCCAATCTCTCCCCCGGATAAGAATGCTCCAAATTTCATAAAGGCAAGCGCAAGAAATAGTCCCGGCATCCCATAATCAATTGCTTTTAAAAATGGTATTTTTTTTAATCTGATAAAAAGAAAAAAGCATAAAAAACCACACGCCAATCCCGCATAAAGAAAAAGTCCAGGATAGCCATTTATCAAAATAACTTTTAAGAGGTTGAATCCAAATCGGGAAAAATTCAGCCATACATAGAAGAAACGTGCGCCAATAAGACCACCTAAAAGTCCTATGAACACTCCATCAAATATATCTTCTTCTTTATATCCAGTTAACCCAATAAGTTTCCAAAGTACAAACAAACTCCAAAAAAATCCCAACACGACAAATACTCCAAAAGTGTATATTTTAACAAAGCCAAAATCTAACAATACCGGGAGCATATATCATTGATTATAACTTATATTTTTATTTACTACTTTTGAATGAAACAACAAAAAATACGAGAGCCAACACCATGACGATTTTATCAACTCCAAACACATCGGATAATATACCTGAAAAAAATACTGGTATAATAGATGCAATGTTAATAAGCGCATTTAAAAGACCAAAATACCCTGCCCTTCTCTCCTCGCCTGTTGCCTTTTGCAAATTTGCATAGGAGATAATCATAATCATACCAGAAGAAAAACCAAAACCGACAAAAAGTACAAAGTTAAGAACATTTAACAAATTTCGTGAAGGGAATTGAGAAATGATAAAAATGAAAAGTAAAATACTTCCACAAAGCATAAAGAAAAAACGTGATAATTTTTTATGTTTATATGCAGTATCTATTCTATTCACCACCAGAGATGCGATAATAAACCCTAATGCAATGGGAAATACGATAAGAAACGAAAGATCTTCAACGGGAATTTTTAATATCTTATCAGCAAAACCAGGAGAAGATGCGATCAGAATAAAAAAGACAACTTGGAGAATAACAATTGAAAAAACACAATGGTTAATTGTTTTGTCTTTTATAAAGTCTTGTATCAACAATGATAAATGAATACTGAATTTTTTAACAAGATGGAAAAACGGCTGCCTAAAATTCGTATAAAAAATTTTCTCTTTTATGGGAAGAAGATATAAAGCTAATGTGCTTATTATATATGCGCCAAAAATAAAAAAAACTGTGTTAAAACCAAAAAATTTAAACAAAAAAGAAGAAAGAAAAAAACCGCCTATGAGACTCAGATTAATGGTGCTTGCAAAATACGCATTTGCTAAAATTAATTCATGAGGAGCGACAAATTTTGGCATGATTGCCGACTCGGCAGGAGTAAAAAATTGAGTGGTTAATGCTAAAAGTGATATAAGCATGTAAAGATAAAAAACAGTATGCGCAGAAAAAAACATCAAGAACACAAAAAAAGCGCGAAGAAGCATAGTAAAGAATAAAATCCACTTTTTCCCCATACGATCAACCACTACTCCTGCCAAAATGCTACTTAAAAAAGACGGAAGCAAATAGACGAGAAGTACGATAGATACTGCGATATTTGAGCTGGTTTTCTGGTAGATAAAAAAAGTGATAAAAAAAAGCAGTACATTGTTTGCTAATTGCGACAGTCCTTGAGCTATCCATAAATATAAAAAAGGCCTATTGTGAAATAAAGTTTTCATATTAATAGTATACCTTTTTCTATCTGAAAACAGAAAGTATACCAATACCCATTTCAGTTGACGTTACAGTATAATTTCAATATCGTTTGCATTTTGTAACAACTTTTATGGAGTTGAGAGGAAGGAGTGATCTTTTTGTTAAGTATTTTTACTCTTTTTTTTCAATTCTGAAAGCACATTGAGAAGGTTTTTACCTTGGTTTTTTATTACTTTCACTGTTTTATTTTTTGAAAAAAGCGACAGTCCCGCGTGGAATAAATGTTTTGTTGGATTTTCCTTGATGAATATTCGCGCTTTTGAAAAATTTTTCACTCGCGAAAAATGACTGTTTAAATGCGTGATAAATACCGAAACAGCTTGATAACTATGTTTAGACAGATTTTTTGTCATCACCTCAACGAGGAA
>CAYJVA010000049.1:0-6670 GCA_964373465.1 uncultured Gammaproteobacteria bacterium | reverse complement strand
ATAGTATTAGAACCTATTGTCAGCCATGCTGCTTCTCTGATTCCTATGACAGTCGTATCATTTTCTTCATGAAACTCTTTAATCCTTTGTTCTCTCGTTTCTCCTTGGTATTGAGAATGTGGATCAGAATCAATATAATGCGGATTTATTTGAAAAGGTATTACGTTGAGACCGACAAAACTTGGAGGATCAATAATAGGCATATCATTTGTTGTTCTTATCGTAGGACAAACAATATTTACTCCTGCGCTCACCCCTATATACGGGACACCTTCTTCAATACGCTCACGAATTATTTTTAAAACATCAAGTTTATACAACTCATTTAAAAGACGAAATGTATTTCCACCGCCGACGAAGAGAGCAGAAGCTTCTTGAATAGCTTGACTATGATTTCTTTTTTGATGAAGAGAATAAAGTTTTATTCCCATTTTTTCAAAACGCTGTTTTGCAACTTTTGTATACTTATCTCTATCGTAAAGAGCGTAGGGGAGAAAAAGAACACTTTTTTTCTCCTTTAAAAAGTCAATAATTTCGTCTGCGCAATGATCAAGATACCTTTGTCCATAAGAGGTAGAATTACTAATAAGCAAAAGTCTTTTTTTCATACTATATCTGAAAATGTGTCATCTCACCGTAAAGGTTCTTTATCTTTTTGAATTCATCTGCATCATAGAAATGGCATGTATTTTTTCCAAAACATTGGGCTATTTCAACTATAAATCTGCCAACTTCATCTATCTGAAAAGCGTTTGTAACCCCTGTTGCGCAACCTGCTACTGGCACTTCAGAGGTGATTGCAACTCCGACAACAGGCGCTTGAGTGGCTGTCGCCGGCTGAAGAATACTGTTAAAATGATACAAACCATTACCATAAGGGGTAATATCTTGAATCGTAATCGGGAATGTTACGGGTAACTTACCCGTAACCTGCTCCATAATAGTTAACAAATCATCGCTTATACGCAATATATATCCTTCTTTCACCGTTGGAGAAATAGCAAAACCGACATGATTGATAATTTTATTTCCTCTTGATGTATCTATGCTTAAAATTGCATCCATATTACTGTCAACCTCATATTTGTTCATAACAACGATGTCAACTGGAGATCCCATAAACGGAACTGGATCATGTGGGGTGATTGGGGCGTTCGTGCAGACATGGGTCGCAATAATAATATCTCCATCAAATCCATCGCCACAGTAAGTCATCTTAGCAAGTCTTAACGCTGTTGCGAGCGCAGTTAAAGCACCGTCTCCGTCGGAAACAAAACCGATTATTTTTGGCCTTGCACCAATCCCTCCCAGTCTACCAATAACACCCAACGTCGGGACTTTTCCTCCTTTTATTTTCCCCTTTTTTCCTGGAATAACGATTTTAATGAACTCCGTCATTCCTTCCTTTCCTTTAACTTCATTAAGATTCACTGTAACCGTCTTATATTTCGAAAAAAGCTCTTTTAAACTCTTACCTGGTTTTCCCGGTTTATCCAACAACTCATATACTGTAAGAACTTCTGATAATATCATAATCATTTAATAGTTTGATCATTTTTAAGATCCTGCTTTTGTGGTTCTGGATTAGTTGGTTTTATAGTTTTTTTGTAATGCCCTATCAATAGGAGCATGTTACCCATTAACCCAAGCACAACCCCTATCATTTCTCTCCTACTTAATGTATCATCCTCATCTCTGTTGTGTTGATTCAACCCTGTTAAATTAACTTCAATCATAATTATTGATCACTTTTGAATTTCTTATCGCATGAGGATAGTCAATTCTACCATATAAATAATTGATATATGCCTCAATTTTCGGGTATATTTTATACATAAGAACTCTCACACGCTCATTTGCTTCTTCCCTTGAAATTTTATCACTGGTACGTTCTTCATGAATAAAAACAGCTTTTTGTAAGAAACGTATAAAATCAGGATCCCATAAAAATTGCATCGCGTGATGAACGAATGGATTATCACTTAATGGAAAATAGGTTGGTTTTTTGGATAATTCTTTTCTAATTTCTTCAATTCTTTTAATTGACTCTTTCTGTAATGATTTCATTTCTGCAATCAAAGCTGAACGCATACTATTATGCTCCACGATATATTCTTGTAGAAAGACAAGATGTTTATCAATTTTGTTTCTATGCAATCTCGCTGGACTAGCTAAATGATCTCGTAAAGAATGTGTAAACTCACTGGTTCCCGCTATACCCTTGAATTTTATACCTACATTACGGCTCTCATGTTGGACCGCATAACCCGAGGCAGGGAGATCTGCAAAACCTGCGCACATGACGTTAGTATTGTTTTGTTTATTTACAGTATAAATATACTGCGTCATAACAACTCCCATCCTAAATGCATAATCATTCGTATATTTTATATATTCCTCGTTATTCATTGGTCTTATCCCTATCATGACTTCTTTCGGTAAATCCATTGATCCCCATCTTAGATGATCAATCTGTTTGATTCTCAAATGAGTATCCACTCTGTTGAGAATATGCACAATAGATCTTTTTTCTACTGCTGTCAGAATATTCTTATTCGTTTCTAATCTTTTTATTAAGGCATTTTTTAATAAATCTAACTGCTCAGGTCCGTCATACGTATATATCACTTCAGCAACTCTATGATCATTTTCTTCCAAACCCATCTTATGAAACCATCTTGATACCGCTTTGGGCAAATCAAGCTCATCAAAATTAACATTGACTACTTGTGCTTTTGGATTGATCAGTTTCGCTCTTCTTGTCACTGCTCTGTTAATACGCTCATATGCCTCTTCTACTAATATCTGCGCCTCTTGTCTGGGAATACCATATTGAGCTATTCTATCAATCCACATATCGCTTTCAACGTAATGAACCGTAACTTCCTGACCAGAAAGCATCGCGCCAGATATATGTGAAATTGTTGGCGACATATTAATAACAGACCGTACAAAATCAGAAAGTGTTTCAGATGGTACGCTCTTTTTTGCTATCGCAGAATTTAATTCTGAAACTGTTCGCATAGCCCATGTCTCAAGCACACATGATCCTCCCGCCACAATAACAGATTTATTATTAAGTAATTGGGATGGTATTGCTCTTACCCTTACATAATCTGGACCTAATTGTTGAATCACTCTATCAAAGTCTTTGGAAGAAAGATTGATTGGATCAACCGCTGTAGGACATGATCGTAGATAACCAGATATGTCTCCTTCATTCCAACGAGTTGTTCTCCAGAAATCATCTCCATATTCACCTGACGAAGAATCTTTTGACCATATTTTACCCAAGACACCAGTGGTAAAATTAATATACCTCTCATGTCTATTTTCACCGTTTATAATTCCTTCTAAAGGATCTAAAATGTTTCCAAAAGGATCCTCAAAATTATCTGTAGATCTTCTTTCTAATTCAACTGCCATATGCTTAAACAAAAAACCCTCCGAATTTCGGAGGGTAAATATTTTTAAAAATTTTTAAGGTTTTACATAATATTCACCCTCCGCGTCTTCCTCTCAACAAGGAAGAACCAACAGAAGGTAATTGTCATATAAAGTTTTTGTAAAATCATATCAGTATTATACCATACATTTTTAAAACACAAGGGGAATTTAGTTTTCAACATAATTTCAGCACATCGCTATATTATCGAGTAAAAATTCGTGCAACATCTTTTATAGTAATCAAAATAATAAGCGAAATAAGTAGAGCAAAACCTGCAAAATTCACTTTCCGCTCAATTGATGGATTTACTGTGCGCTTTGTGATCCACTCATAACAAATAACAACCAGCCGTCCCCCATCCCATGCAGGAAAAGGAAATATATTGATGATTGCCAAATTAAAAGAAAGAATGCCCAGAAGTTGCAGTACCGCATCAAACCCGACATCCACGGCCTGTCCGGTAATCTGCGCAATCCCGACTGGCCCTGCCACATCAAGCGATACTTTCTGAAAAGTAACTAATTTAAAAAGAATTTTAACTATCTCAACTACCATCAGCTTGGTGATTTTTACTGATTCATATAATCCAAAAAATGGGGCAGAATACCATGGATATTTTTTTATAGAAAAATCTGTTCGTATCACCACGCCAAGCGCACCTTGAGACTCAGGAGGGTTTTTTCTCGGAATGAGGGAAAGATGCTTTTCCACTCCATCACGAATAACAACAAGACTAATCATACTTCCTGCATATTTTTTGCTCAAAGCAATGAGATCTTCTGTTTTTTGTATAGGAAAAGTAATTGTCTGGTTTGAAGTAATAATGATTTGTTTGATAGAATCATTTACTTGAACTCCAGCAGAATATGCAGGAGAATGCAAAGAAACCTTCTCAACAATGACTTTATTAGTAGGCACTGGTACCCCTCGAGTAAAAAGATATGAGATCACAACCCAACCCAATAAAAAATTTGCAACAACGCCCGCAACGACGATCAGTGCTTTTACTAAGGGTTTTTTTGAGACAAATGTACGTTTATAAAGTGATGGAGAAAGCTTTTTTTTATCAAGCTCCGCCTCCTCTTCCCCAAGCACTTTCACAAAACCACCAAAAGGAAGCGCATTGATGCTATAGAGAGTCTCGCCAATTTTCTTGCCAAAAAGACGAGGAGGTATGCCAAATCCAAACTCTTCCACATATACGTTATTTTTCTTTGCCACGAGAAAATGCCCCAATTCATGAATAATCACGAGAATGCTCAAGATCAAAATAAATACAAGAATTTTCATTATATTTTTTTATATGTGAAGAGAAGTTAAATTCCCATGATTTCATGTGCTTTTTTGTCTTCCATCTCATCACATTGTACAATAAATTGGCGAGTGATTGTGTCAATTTCTTTTTCAAATCTGAATTTTTGATCTTCTACGCATTCTTTTTTTTCAAATGCTTCCTTTATTTTTTTTCTTATCTCATCGCGAACCATTCTTAATTTCATTTTTCCCTCTTCAATTTTTTGAGATACTACTTTTAATAGTTGTTTTCGTTGTTCTTCAGAAAGAGGGGACAATTGAAGGCGAATCGCTTTATCTTCAACACGCGGATTCAAATGGAGGGGAGATACCAAAAGAGCCTTTTCAATATCCTTGATGGTATTATAATCAAATGGTGTGATAAGCAAACCGAAAGCACCATCAGTATTGATGGTTGCAAGTTGGGCAAGAGGCATCTGTGTTGTACCCTCATATGTAGTAATTATTATTTTCTCAACTAAAGAAGGAGATGCTTTGCCACTTCGGATATGCACAATCTCATTTTTAATAAAATCAATAATTGCGCTATTCTTTTTCTTAAAATCTGTACGGAATGATTGTTCGTTAAACATGTGTGGCTAAATCTCAAATCTCACAAATTTTCCAACTTTTATATTTTCACCGAGCTTGAATATATATTCTTTGATAAGCGCTTCAATGGTCTTTGATGTCTCTTTGATATACGGTGATGTAAGTAAAGAAGACACATCCGGAGAATTAACTGATGCAATCTGCATAGTCAGCATATTACCTAATTGTTGAAATTCACTATTTTGTGCGACAAAATCAGTCTCACAGAGAAGCTCCAAAAGCACGCCTATTTTTTTATTATGATGGATATAGGAAAATAACGAACCTTGTTGAGTTTTTCGTAATAATTTACTTTCTGTTTGTTCAATACCCCATGTACTTAATAATTTTTTTGCTTTTTCTATGTCATTGCCTGATTGATCTAATGCTTTTTTACATAATAAAAATGAGACGCTTGTCTCTTCGCGAAGTTTTTTGAGTGCATTGATAGTAGACATACTATAATATAAAAAATAAAATATAAAATATACAAAAAAAACAAACACCTTTAATTCTTGGTGTGTAGTTCTTCAACTTGAGTTTTTCGCCCCTTTTCATACGCTGTAATAATCTGCGTGACTATGTATTGGACGCTTGTTATGGCATCGTCATTTGCGGGAATAGGATAATCTATTGTATCCGGATTACCGTTGGTATCAATGAGTGCAACAATAGGAATATGCATGCGAATAGCCTCAGCAACAGCCACATTCTCATGCTTACTATCTATGATAAAAAGCCCATCAGGTAAAGCAGTCATCTCCTCAACTCCTTGGTAAATCCGGTCCATGGAAACTAATTTTTTTTCAAGCTTAGTGCGTTCATGTTTGACGAATTGTGCCCACGCGCCTTCATCTCGTTCTTTTTTCAATTTCTTAAGATACCGTATATTGTTGGATATTTCTTCAAAATTAGTCAGAAAACCTCCAATCCATTTATTCGTAAGATAAAAAATATTATGTTCTGCGGACATTTTTAATACTAATGATTTTACTTGTTTTTTTGTTGCAACGACAAGTAGTTGCTTTTTTTCTTTTCCAAGATTGAATACAAATTCTCGCGCCCGATCAAGTTCTTCTGCTGTCTTTATACTATCAATGATCGCAATGCCTTTATTTACTTTGTAGACATATTTTCGAAAACGTGGATTAAGGCGGTATGACTTGTGACCAAAATGAGATCCAGCAATAACCAACTCTTCAGGGTTTATCTTTTCCAAGTTCATACTTGTCATAAGAGTTCCATTCTACCAGCATATATCTTTTTTTTCAATGAGCAGATTGATTGCGCAAGTTGAGATACATAGGTAACACTTCTATATCAAAACGCCTCACCATA
>CAYJVA010000048.1:0-6732 GCA_964373465.1 uncultured Gammaproteobacteria bacterium | reverse complement strand
GCAGAATGAAGGTGTAAAGGTAAAGGAAGAACTTGTTATGATTTTTCCTGGTATGAGTGGAGTTGGAATTGAACCGGTGGTAAGAACTGCCATCAGGACAAAATTTGGAAGTGCACCGTTAAGCCTAAGGTTTGCCACGGATAGTTGTCTTCCAGACGGTCCGAACATATCCTCTGTAAGCAAAAATAAATTAATTTATGAATTGAATTATCTTTTTCCAGATAATACTTTTAATGATAAGGTTATAAATCAACAACAAGGCCCAATCCAATATCATGACAGATCAAAATATTACCTACCTTCGCTTGACCGCTTAATCCGTCACAAAACTCACGCCATGATTCTTGACTCTTTTTCCTCAATAGATAGTAACACATTGAGACAAGTTGCATTTGTTTTACAAAAATATCATCTGAAACAAATTACAATTATTACACAGTACGAAAACTATTATCAACTTATCTCAAGATTGAGGCAGATATCTCCAACAAAAGATATTAAACTTATATATGTGGCAGGTGGTGTCATGCTTGATGATTTTAGCAGAAATTTTACATGTCTTTTTAGTGGCATTATCAAAACTGGCTCCTTACCTTTAGAAGGCAATCCTCCAATACAATTTATAAAATCTAACCTCATTGAGCCTGAAGATAGAAAAGAAATCCGTAATTACCTCGTTGCGCTTGGAAAACGCATCGGCTCAATGCATGCATAAATTATGGAAAGAAAAAAACCAACAAATTTTGAACAAAAACTCACGCTCTTTTTTCCTCCCACACTTGAAGAACTGGGAAGATCGCAGTTTTTCTATCCCGAAGTTAATATGGCAAAACATATTATGGACTTTCCTTTTATTTTTCATCTCACCAATAAAGCATCTGTGCAAAAAAGATCAAAAGATAATACTGGTCAGATTTGTTGGTCTACGGTACTGATTAACTCTCTTATGTACATAGAGAACCGATTCCTTCGAAGATTAAAAGATGAATTCCATAATGTAAAAGTTCTGCCAAATGAAACGGTTTTAGGTCAAACAGATATAAACCAGCTAACCCCACTTCTTTATATAGCTCAGCTTCCAAAAATAATACGTAATGAATATCAAAATATATATGATCTCCAAAAAGGAATAGATCCTGGAGAATTACGAACTCGAGGATCACTCTGTGATGAAAAACTAATGAATATTGAATCATCACGAGAAATGGAACAATTGATACATTTCTTAAACCGATATGCATCAACAGAGAAAAACAGACTCTTTTCAGATAGAAATTATCCCTTTTATATTAAAAATTGGGAGCTTGTTGAACGTGGAGTAAAATGCTTAACAAGAAAATAATCCGAACTCAGATTTTTTTATATATTCTCACCACAGGGTGATCAAAGACACTCCATGTCTCCTCCGCCTCCTCGTCAGGAAACTCAATCAAAGTTCTTCCGAAAAAAGAAATTTTCGGATATGAGGTAAATTCGGCGACTTTTTGAAATCCTAACTTTCCTGAAAAAAGGTCTTGATAATATGTGCTCAAACGTGGATAGTGAAGAGGGGAATGATTTTTGAAAATCCTTCTTGAAGGAACAAGAATATAGTCTGCTTTTTCTCTATGGTCTTTTAACTCTTGTTGCAACTGAACATTTTCATCCAGATCATAGAAATTAAATGAAATGTAATTGTAGTTTGCTTTTTTATTTTTTATTTTTATTTTTTTATTTTGTAAAGGTATATCAACAACATTCGCGGTCTCTGAAAGAATATACGAATTATCTGGAATATTTTTATAGATCCATTCTGACGCGGTAAACCGCACATCAGGATTCTGATAAACCGAAAGATACGCAAAACCAGGAATAAAAAATAAAAAATAAAAAATAAAAGATAAAAGATAAGTAAATTGAGAATTGACTTTTGACTTTATCATATTTCCAATGAATCGATTCATCGAAATTAATTCTAGGATCGCAAACAATGAAATAATAGGAAAGACTGGCGCTGTAAACCGCGTCCATTTGGTATATAAAAACGCATTAGGGATAAAATAAACCAAAAAAGCAAAGCGAAGAAGGTTTATTTCCTTTTTCTTCCATGAAAGAAACAAAAACCCCAAAATCGCAAAGACATACTGTGGTAGACCTAATACATAGGGAAAAACTTTTGTCAGTTGATACCAAAGAGGAGTTGTCCCTTCAAATTGACGAGTATAAAAAACCTTCACCGATCCAAAAGCCACAGCAGATTCATATCTCATGCTTGCCAAAAATTCATTAAAGGAAATAAGAGTATGAGGAGAGAAAAGTATCGCAAAAAATGCTATTCCGATTATCAGAAAAAACAAAGTAAGAAACTTCTTTTCTATACTGTTTTTACCAAAAAATACCGTAAAAATCGGCACTATGATAAAAAGAACTGAAGAAATTTTTGTTGCGATCGCAAGACCTGAAAAAAGAGCTAAAAAAACTATTGTTCTCCACTTCGATTTACTCCGATCTAATCGGAGTCTATTAAATAATTGTAGTGAACAGTAAATGATAAGAGAATAAAATAACATAAGAAACGACTCAGTGGTGCCAAAATGGGAAAATTGGATAAAATAAGATTGAAATATTAAAAATAAAAAATAAAAGATAAAAGATAAAAAAGATACTTTTTTAGTCAATAACCATATTATTTTCATCAAAACAAACACCGTAAGGACCGATGCGATCGCAGAAATAAATCTAAGGCTCATCACGGCTTCGTAAAAATTAATCGGAAGAAATGGCTTTTGAGTAACAAGATGAGAAATCTGGATCAACACGTATCCAAGATAAAGAGAAAACTGACCATAGGCAAAAAAATGAGGATTAAAACAATTTTTAATTTTTAATTTTTTCCCGCCATGCGGGATCCCGTTGTGCGGGACATTTTTAATTTCGCAATTCAAAAGTTGAATTGCGTTTGCCATATTCCGCTCGTCTGGATGCATGGGGTAAGGCAGTCCCCAATCCAATCCCACGAAACGGGTGTAAATGAGTATTAAAAATAAAAGAACAAAAATACTCTTTTTCATGTAATGATTATACGAAATCAAACATGAGTCTATGCCGAATAAAACAACAGTTTGATTTTTCAATAAAAAAATCTTTCTTGGGTTCTATTGCATCGCTTGAAGGTATAAAAGAAGAAATCTTGACCAGAACAGATATAACCCAAAAAACTCTCAAACCTTGATCCGATATTTTTTCGTCAATAATTTTCCTGAAGCAAACTCTATGGTCGCCTCAAAACGAAGGTTCTTGATATTCGGATGATACCGACACACGCCTGAAGAACAAGTACCAAAGAGCAGTTCTCGAGTAACATTTTTTCCTCCTGACGTATCAACAGTCCCTGACACACCCTCATCTTTTCCATCGGTTTGGTAAATAAGTGTATACGTAATGCTTTTTGCTTTATTCAAATTACTGAAATAGACTCTCAAAGCCTTACGATCTTTTCTGAGCTTCGGGGAGATACCAACGCCTCCTGAAACTGGAGAAGATTTTTTTCTAATGACTGTGTTCTTACTCACGCTTTTTGTTATCTGAGGGAGTGTCTTTGCCTCAATTGGCATGCTAAAAAATAATACAAAAATAAAAATTCCTGAAATGAAAAATGCTCTTTTTTTTCTCATAAATATATGATAGTCTATAAATGATTTATTTGTCAACATGAAAATTTTAATATGAGCAAAAAAATCATTATCATTGTTCTTATCGCAATTGTCGCACTCACCAGTATCGCGGTAGCAAAAGGACTATTGAATAAACCTAAAAAGCAGACTGTGATTGAACCAATTTTGAATCCCGTTAATGAATCACCAACGCCAACTCCTACCCCGAAACAGATGACAACATATACTGATCCTGCAGGGTTTAGTTTTGATTATCCATCAACTGTGACTTTCACGCCAAAAAAAATGAGTGATAAAACATTTTATGCGGATATTGAAATCACTTCAGATTCACACGAAGGAAACATTCAGATCACGGTAAAAGACATTACCCTTTCGAATGTGAAAAACTGGATGACAAAAGAAGGGTACAAACCACTGTCGGATGATATCAAAGAAATTCCATTCGCAGGACTGACTGCCACCCAATTCACCGATAATGGAAAAATTATCACCGCAGTCATTGATCAAAAAGTACTTTTCACTATCATTGTTGATTTACAAAAAGATGATACTTTTTGGAAAAATATAAATAACACTATCATTTCTTCATTTGCTTTTTCTGTAGATGAGGGAAAATCAACCACACCAAATCAAAGTTCTTCCCCATCTACCCCCTCAGCTTCAGATGAGATAGATGAGGGAGTAGAGGAGATCGTTGAATAATAGGCGTTGATATGTATGATAAAGAAACTCTTGTCTAATGAATACCTTCGTGGTGGTTTTCTACTTACTTTTATAACTTTTCTTGGGAATATACTCAATTATTTTTTTAATCTATTCATAGCACGCACTCTTGGACCATCCGGACTTGGAGAGATTACAACGCTTTTTTCCTATATATCAATTATTTCAGTGCCCCTTGTAATCATGACCACACTCATTACCCAAAAAATAAGCGCGTCCGCAAAATTAGCGTATCAAACGGTACAATCGCTTGAATATTTTTTTTGGTCAAAAATCAGAAAATGGTGGATCTATGGATTGCCCTTACTACTTCTTACTCCCTTCATCCCATCATTAACCAAGCTCCATCCTCTCACAGCATACAGCATTCCGTTCTTGATGATCGCTTCTCTCATGGGCTCATTTTATACTGCGTCATTCCAAGGATTAAAACTATTTTCTCTGATCGCATTATTTGGTATTATAAGTGTACTATTTAAATTTGCAGGTGCCTTATTAGTTTTTTTAGGTGTGGATGGACTTGCAACAATACTCATTTTTTTGATCATATCTTCAATTTTGGGCGTTATTATGCCTTTTTTAGTATTACGTCGTTTTTTCAAAAAAAAATTGCCTCATTGTCATATATTAAAACCTTTTACCAAAAGACTGAAACACATCATACTCAATCCGTTTTTTCTCATGACCACCGTCTCTATGATTGCCCTCACTGCGTTTAATAATATAGACATCGTCATTGTAAAAAGAAATTTCTCAGGGTTTGACGCAGGAATTTATAGCTCGTGGTCGCTTTTTGCAAAGATCATCATGTTTTCATTAGGTCCTATCACATCCGTCAGCTTTGTTTTTTTCTCCAATAATCAAAAAAAACTCCATCGCACAATGCTTAATCTCTCGCTTGTTCTATTGTCATGCGCTGGCATAGTCTTCTATGTAATATATAAGTATTTCGGTGCTTTTATAATCAACATTTTATTTGGTGATAAGTTTGCTCTGGTCATTCCTTACCTTGGATCAGCGAGCATATTTGGCGTATTTTACGCCATAATTTTTTTTATTAATATGTATTTTATCGCGCGAAAAAATGTTGGAGCGCTTATCCTCGCTTTTTTCCTACCTCTTTATATAATTCTTATTTTTATCCAAAAAAGTTTATCAACTATTATCAATATAGATATTATCTTCTCATTTATTGTTGCCGTTGTATACATCTTATTCTATGTATATAATAATCTGCAATGGAACAAAAACAAAACACGCACTTCCTAACACTTATCGTCCCTGTGTATAAACAAGAAAAAACAATAGTAAAAGATATCACACAATTACAGGAAATTTTAAAAAACATCCGGTATGATTATGAGATTATCGTGGTCATAGACGGCATACTTGATCGCTCCTATACGATATTGAAAAAAGCGCGCATACCAAAAGTTACTTGCTTTGCATACAAAGAAAACCATGGTAAAAGCTATGCGATACGACTTGGTATGAATGAAGCGCAAGGAGATTATGTTATGTTTATTGACTCAGGTATGGAGATAAATCCTAATGGAATCTCAATGCTTTTGGAGCATATGGAATGGTATGAAGCCGATATGATCGTAGGATCAAAACGCCATCCAGTCTCTCAAGTAAAATATCCTCTTTCAAGAAAAATACTGAGCTATGGTTATTATTATTTCGTCAAAATTCTTTTTGGAGTATCAATGAACGATACTCAAGCTGGCATCAAAATTTTTAAAAAAAAATTGCTTCAAAAAATTCTGCCCGTATTAGTTGAAAAAAAATTCTCAGGAGATCTTGAGATGATTGTAGTCTCCTATGAATTAGGATTTAAACGTATATTTGAAGCCCCCATCAAGCTTAATTACCATATGGGAAATGTCAGTTCAGCCGCTACGCTCAAATCAATCTGGTATATTTTTCTTGATACCCTTGCTATATTTTATCGTAAAAATATACGTTCTTATTACAAGAAAGCCAAGCCAAAAAAGTTTTTTTATCCTCAGGGGGTAAAATCTTTTAATAGTTAGTGTACTGTGTGCCCTCTATGTATTCAAAGATATCAGTCATTATTCCCTGCAAAAATATAAGCCAGTTTCTCACCCGAGAAAATCTTCCCGCACTTGATAAACAAGTGTATAAAAATTTTGAAGTTATTATAATAATAGACCATAATGAACAATACAATACTCAGATATTAAAAAAATACCCATGGCTTGACGTTCTATCATCAAAAAAAGTAACTCGTCCTGCAGAAAAACGAGATTATGGATTTAAAAAAGCAAGAGGAGATATTATTGCATTTATTGATGACGATGCATATCCTCACCCGACATGGCTTTACCGA
>CAYJVA010000047.1:1345-6799 GCA_964373465.1 uncultured Gammaproteobacteria bacterium | reverse complement strand
CTTTTTCACCAAAAGATTCGCATGTCATGTCCCAAAAGCCACGCATTTCCCTCACTATTCTTCATCGCCGTGATTTGATATATATTCTTTCAATAGGACTTTTAGGAGGAATACTTACCATCGGTTCCTTTTTCACTGGATTTGCTTTAAGAGGAATTGACACAGCTCGCACCATGGCATTTACGACGTTAGTTTTTATTCAACCTCTTATTCTCATTGATCTCTGGCTTTCTCATCGAATCATTATACATAATATGAATTTATTGAAAAAACCCATTTTTCTTATTGCCTTTGCTTCAGCTTTTCTCTTCCAACCTTTTCTCATCTTTCACCCCTTTTTCCAACAAATTTTTAAGACTGTATCGCTCACTCCATTCTCACTTTCCATCGCACTCATATTATCTCTTGCCATCCTTTTGCCCATTGAGGTGAAAAAGATAAAAAAGTAACCATGTATAGGTCTCTGTTTGAAAACTCAGAAGTTTATCATTCCGATAAGTCCCGCAGAATGCGGGACGCATGGAGGAATCCTTTAAAAAACTCCAATAACATTAAAACTGCCTTCAATCACACTATCAATAATCTTTTGGAAACATCCATCTATTGATATGCTCTTTAAATCTGTTCTGTTAGTATAATTTTTGCCATCTTTATATACGATAGTTCCTTTTTGATATATGGTATTAGCAATCTCTTCTTGGTAAACTACCTTATTGTTAGATATCCATAAATCAAGTGTCAAAAAATCTCCGTCTTTACTTTCAACAATAGTCTGTTGCTTACCCGAATTCACATCAACCGTCATTATGCTGTTTGAACCTTTTAAACGATTTTGGGCCACTTTTACATATCCAATATGCTCTCCATCAGGAGACCACTTAAGGTTACGATAATCCGCCCTCTTGTCAGGTAGTACGATTTTTTCTGTGTTAAAATTTCTTAAATCGGTTATGACAATCATCTGTGGATGTCTTGAATCAAGATCTAATGGTAACATATCAGACGCTGTCGTATAGGCTAATTTTGATCCATCAGGTGAAAGAACAGCTTCTATTACCCATACATCCGGAACATGAGTCTTTTTGAATATATTTTTTTCTACATCTACTTCATATATACCACGAGGAATTTCTCCTCTGGAATACTCTTCTCCTTTATATGTTGGAACAAGATAAATTTTGTCTTCGTACTCTGACCAACCAATAATATTAAAAGTAAAAAGTTTTACGTCTGTATCTTTTATATAATCAGTAATATTAAACAAAGCATATTTATACGTTTTATAAAAAATATCAAACAACCATAATTTTTGACTGTTCTCTTCATTGTTATCTCTTGTAAGATATACAAGTTTTTTCCCGTTATGGGTTAGTTTTAGACTGTCAATATCTTTATTCACTACAAAAATTTTTCTTTCTTTTGAAGTAGCATAATCATACAGAATTAGTTTTGATATAGATTTATCTCCTTGACCTGTCTTAAATTCGTAGAATAATTTTCCTGCTTTGTCCGCATTATAATAATTTTTGTAAGAACCATCATCTACAGGGATAGGATCTTGCAGTATCTTTAAAGTTTTTATACTATTTACGCCCTTCTTCGCTTCATTCACTATTAATTGGCGTTTTTTAAAATCTGCTTTAACATAAGAAAATGATCTTTCTGTTTCAACTTTGTCCGACGGACAAGATAAAAGTGACGAAATAGTTGGAGTTGGGCTGATAAAAGAATACTTTAGCTCAAATGCAGAACGAGTTAAATTGTCAGTATAACGATTTAAAAATTCTTTGTCTACTATGTTTCCAACACTAATATAAAGAATGAAAATAACTATAGAAAGAAGTAATCCTTCAGAAAGAATAGTAAAAAAAGATTTGATAAAAGACATAAAGCCTTCAGCTTTATTAAATGATTTATTTTTTGCTATGCCGTGCAATATCCCTATTATTCCAAATCCAACAGGAATGTACCATAATTTATAAAAATGAAAAAGAGGAATTCTAAAAAATTGAAGGCATATTAATCCATGACAATTTCTATAATAAAATCTTATATCGGGAATATCTATCAAAAAGAGTCCAATAAATCCAACAGCAAGTCCGAATAGTAAGTAATACAATATAAATCTATATTTTTGTAGTTTATTCATAGTGCAATA
Source organism: uncultured Gammaproteobacteria bacterium (assembly GCA_964373465.1). Classification (GTDB taxonomy): domain Bacteria; phylum Patescibacteriota; class Microgenomatia; order UBA1406; family HO2-37-13b; genus DATDVH01. The sequence continues at coordinate 4,641 of CAYJVA010000047.1, read as the reverse complement.
ATTTAAGAATAATAAATTAAGTAAAGAAAAACAATAAGTTTTTTAGTATACCCATCGTAGTTGAAATTGCAAAGCAATTTCAGCGTATCCCGCAGACGGGATCCCGTACGCGGGACGAAGGGTTATACCGTCCCGCCTTGGCGGGATTGCAATCTCATCTGAAAGCGGTATAACTACTCGTTCGCGGAGAAGTTTTTAGAGGAATAAGAAGAGGTAATACTTTGTAGCTTCATTAAACTTTGATCTTTACAGACAGATTCGCAACTGACATTTTCGTTACAAATTATCAGTGCATCTAGACCGTTCACATGAAGCTCTACTGCATTTACGGGAATTCCCATAAGCGCTATGAGTACAGCAACAAAGACGACGCTGTAAAACAAATTTCTTTTCCCCAGCTTGCGATAATCCACTTTTATTGAAAGCAATGATTTTATACGAGTCTCGAGCGTATCGAGATCGGCTATTGCCGGAGCCAACGCTGATATTGTTATCGGCTCATATTGAAGAAGTTTTTTCAGAATAGACGAAAGTGAGTGCTTATCTGCTTCACCTTGGATAGCAGCCTGATCCGCGAGCAGTTCCCTGTCTGTTTTGTAAATACGGATAAGGTCCGTAAGTATTGGGAAAAAAGGAAAAAGAGATTCAACACATGTTGCTAAGAATAAAATCAGATTATCTCGATGCTCAAGGTGATATTTTTCATGACGTAAAATAATCTCAAGTTCTTTTCTGTCAACCATTGCGACTAAACCAGTGGTAATAAAGATTTTAGGTTTTCGTACCCCAAAACAATATGCGAATGGTTTATCCTCATGCAATAGCACAACTTTACCAGTAAGCTTAAGAGCCTTAAAAGTTTCAGACAGTTTATGATCTTTGATAATTGATCGAGACAACAACTGACGAAACTTATACACTTGAACGACGGTAGCAAACAGTTTGAAAGCAGTATATAGGGCTGAAACAACAAAAATTCCGAAGACAACAATTCCCAAGTTACCAGGAAGACTCAAAGATATGGCTTTTGCCATTTCTCGACAGTAATGAAAAGTGTGGTGTGCTAGGATTGGGAAAAATTTCACCAAAACAAAAAAATAACTCGCAATGAGGAGCATCAGTAAATTTGAAAAAATGAATAAATGTTTATTTATCCTCATTTTGTTTTTCCAATAACTGCAATAAATAGTCCTTTTTGTCCTTTGGCAGTTTGTCGATGGATTCAGCAAACGAAACGATAGCTACTTCACCAAATGAAGACATGAATGTGTGGATAAACGATTTTGCCATCTTTTTGCCGTATATTTCTTTAGACACTTTAGGTTTGTAGAAAAGAATTGTACCGTGGCTATTTCTGTTGACAACACTTTTTTCAAATAAGCGTTGAAGCACTGTGGCTACGGTAGTATAAGCTCGTTTTTTCTCTTGGTTAAGTTTCTCCACGACATCCCGAATAGAACATTCATTCAGCTCCCAGACAACATTCATGACTTCCTGCTCTAGAGGACTGAGTGTTTTTTGTAGCATAGAGATTATACTACTAATTGTAGTCATTGATAGCAAAAATTTCAACTCTCATTAATATATAATACCCCCTTAATCTTAATACATCTTCCATTTAACCTCGGGGGTTAAACGGGTTGTCTTGAAAAGATAAATTAATATTTTTGCCGTCTTTGAAACTTATTGGATTTATACGACAGCCTATTTGACGTTTAGATTTTCAATTTCTCTCGATGACGAGAACCGGAGCGGAAAGGACGATTTCCCACCGTCGCCCTTCGGGCTATGGCGGGCAAGCAAGTTTTTCTTTGGCGGCAAATTCTTATTCTTCCCTAACTTCAACAATATCCAAAGCCAAACCTCCAAATTGCTCACTCGTGCCTATATTCAATTTTCCCGATCCTGAATATGGGATATTAGTGGGCGGCAAATTTTCTTTTCTAAATCTGATAATAGGTTTGGAGCTACGCAATTCCAAACAATATGTCCCTGAAGCAGTAGCTTCGGCTGGAGCAAAAAGTATAGGTGTACCTTTGGTAAAGAGTTGATCACTTGGCTCTGCCTCAACATCTAAACTCGGATTTCCGTAGGCCATATAATTTGCTTCTCTAAACATCGCTAGTCCTTTCTCGGAATCGCCAACAAGTTTTGTTGATGGATCAACTGGAATCCATCGTCCATCGCTTGTTTTGATTTCTACCCAAGAATGTGCAGATACTGGTTTTCCAACTTCGGCTGACCTGAATAATTTTTGTTTAGTGTCGCTTCTCTCGATATTTTTTATTACGCCCCAATCACTACTCATTAAAACACCTTTTAATCCGGCTTTTTGTGCCAACCATAAATAAGCGATAGCCAAATGTCTGCACACTCCATAGCCTCTTTCCATAAGTTCAGAAAGAGGAACATTGGAAACAGATGAGGCGTTGAGTCCAGTATTTTCTGCTACCCATTTTGCTAAATCCGGGTCGGTTTCAGATAATTTTTCGATTACGTCATTGTATGCATAGTGCATTTTGCTCCGCAATATTTTGAGAACTCTTGCTGGCCTTTCGTTTTCTGGTAATTGCAAAAGGGTTTCCGCTTCGGTCGCAAGAGATTGCATTCTCTCTGTTTCTTTATCAACTAAGACAGCATAAAAGCCATAGCTTTTCCCCTCTACTAATTCAATCGGTTGTTTTTCAACAACTATTCTAACCTTTGGCGACGTGGGGTTTTCGGCATTTAATTCAAGATTGCGGAATGAAACAGAGGCATTTTCCTTTGTCGCAGAAATTTCAATACTTTTTTCTTTTCGCTCGGCAATCTCTTGCGGAGGAGCTGGTTGTTCAAACTTATCCATAGTTTTATTTCACCAAATCTTCCATTGGAACGCCTAATGCTTTGGCAATCTTGGCGACTATCTGGAAGTTTAGCTTGACGAATAGATCAATTTCAATCTTGATAAATGCGGAGGGTACAGGATTTGAACCTGTGGACGGTTATTCGCCGTCACGGCTTAGCAAGCCGTTGCATTACCACTCTGCCAACCCTCCTTATACTCTGTCTTGAGACTTTAGTCATGGTTGTGAGACTAAAGTTTGTTCTCCATGATTATCTTTGTGCCGCAGAGAGGAGTTGAACCTCTACGGGTTGCCCCACAGCGTTCTGAACACTGCGTGTCTGCCATTTCACCACTGCGGCGGATAGATAGTCAAAAGTCTAAAGTCAAAAATTAAAAGTACTTTTGACTATGATTTTTTCACTTTTCACTTTTCACTTTTCACTTTTCACTTTTCACTTTTCACTTTTCA
>CAYJVA010000047.1:0-1245 GCA_964373465.1 uncultured Gammaproteobacteria bacterium | reverse complement strand
CACTTTTCACTTTTCACTTTTCACTTTTCACTTTTCACTTTTCACTTTTCACTTTGCACTTTTAAGAAACATCTGCTTTTATGTCCAATTGAACTTTTAACATCATATAGATTAGGTACTTCTTTTTTACATTTATCAAACACAAAAGAACAGCGTGGGTGAAAAGCACAGCCACTTGGAATTGAATTTATACTTGGCGGCTGACCTGGAATTGGATTTAATAATTTCTTGTTTTTATCAGGTAATGAATTAAGCAGTCCTATTGTATAAGGGTGTTTTGGGTTAGCAAATATTTCTCTCGTAGGTGCGGCTTCAACTATTTTTCCTAAATACATTACAAAAATGCGATCACAAATATCAGAAACTACAGCTAAGTCATGAGTAATTAGTAAAATTGCTTTTCCTTTATTTCTTAAATCCTTCATTATTTCAAGTATTTGCAGCTGAATAGTTACATCTAGTGCTGTTGTCGGTTCATCAGCTATTAAGATATCCGGTTCCGTAACTAAAGCCATTGCAATTAGTGCTCTTTGCCTCATACCACCAGAAAATTGATGCGGATAATCTTTCAACCGAAGTTTTGGATTTGGAACATTTACTTTTTCTAAAGCTTTTTGAGATGTAATTTGGGACTCTTCACGGGATACACCTTTATGAACCTCTAAAACTTCTGAGATCTGCTCACCAACAGTAAAAACAGGATTTAATGCAGATAAAGGATCCTGCGATATTAACGATATTTTATTGCCTCGGATTTTTCTTTTTGATTCATCATCCATAGATAATAAATCAACACCGTTATAAATAATTTTCCCGCTTAAGACACTCCCCGGGGGAGAAATACCCAGTATTGAAAAAGCCGTTAAAGATTTGCCACAACCTGACTCACCAACTAATCCCACAATCTCATTTGAATTAAGATCAAGAGAAATATCATCTACAGCTTTCTTGCCGTCAAATGATATCGTAAGACGTTGGATTTCTAAAGCTTTCATTATTATTCTTCTACCATTTTAAACAGTTTGCCTCTTTAAATAACCTGTTCTTTTTTTATTTGTTCCCAAAGAATAATGTTTTCCAGTCTTAAGCTCACTTCTTATAACTTAATTTTCACATATTTATCATTTTTTCAATCAGAATGCCTTTGTGATAACATTTTAATGAATCTCTTATGCCAAGAACTCATATAAATGAAAATTCAATTGATGACGATGAATTAGATACTAGAGATATTCATAAGCTTCT
>CAYJVA010000046.1:0-6959 GCA_964373465.1 uncultured Gammaproteobacteria bacterium | reverse complement strand
TGATTGCTGGGTTAAGTATATTTTGGTTTATTGAATCTGTTTGGATTGTCATACCCTTTTTTCGACAAAGCTTGCATTTTGCCATCACTCGTTATTCAGAGTTTGGTTCAACTCCTCAAGGGGTCATAGGAGGAACAATAACGCATTTTAATCAGGTGATACAACGTATTTTCCATAGCGATACAGCACGTTATATATATGTTCTCTTTGCTCCTCTGGCATTTTTCTCACTTCTTGCGCCCTTATGGAGCGCGATTGCTATCCCTGAGTTTGCGATAAATCTTCTCAGTAACAATTGGAACATGCAGAACATTTTTTTTCACTACACTGCTGTTATCACCCCCTTTGTATTTATCGCAGGCATATACGGATCACGACGATTGATGAGAATAGCACCTTTTATCACTCCTTTGATGGTCTCTATTCTTATCCTTATTACAACAGGCGCAATGAGTTATTTTAAAGGACCATTTCCTTTTTCTCGTGAAAGAGTAATTTACATTCCTTCTGAATATCAATTACACCATATTCAATTATGGAGAAAAACTCTTAAAAACGAAAATCTTATCATTTCGGCGACCCCGAAAATTGCACCTTATTTTACTAACAGAAAGACGTTTTATCTTTTTGATAAGCGGTATGTGTTGGCAGATTATGTGGTTATACGGACAGATGCGATTGAATTAAAACATTATCCATACAATACAGAGTATTTGAAAGATACGATTGACGACACTTATAAAGAACTGCAAGAAAACCCTCTTTTTGAAAACATCTTTAATCAAAATGGGATTGAGGTCTATAAGAGAATAAAAAGATGATATACTAACACTCTATGATTTCAATTATTATTCCTTTTTATAATGAGGAAGAAACTCTTGAGATTTTATATAAAAAGAGTATAGACGCGCTCAAAAAATATGAGTATGAAGTGATTTTCGTAGATGATGGATCAACGGATAATTCAAAGTTAAAAGTGCAAAGTCTAAAGTCACACAATGAAAATAATGAAAAGTTTCCCGCACGACGGGATCCCGCTTTGCGGGAAAAAAGTAAAAATCCAGAAGAGATTGTCCTTATAACTCATAGGAAACGTTTGGGAAAAGGAAAAGCGCTCCTGAGTGGTTTTAACGCGTCAAAGGGAGATATTATCGTCTTTATAGATGCTGATCTTCAGAATGATCCTGCCGACATTCCTCGTCTTTTAGCAAAGATATATGATGGATACGATTTAGTCAATGGGTGGAGGCGTAATCGAAAAGATGAAATTGGTAAAACGCTCCCCTCTTCTGTCTTTAACTGGCTTATTATCAAGCCTTTTTTAGGCTCACAATTCCATGATATTAATTGTGGACTGAAAGCACTCAGACGAGTGATACTTGAAGAAATTCCCCTTTATGGAGATAACTATCGGTTTCTTCCACAACTTGCGAATAACGCTGGATTTCGTACTACTGAGATAGTGGTTGGTCATACTCCTCGGTTGCATGGAGTGTCAAAGTATGGTTTTTTTCGCCTTTTTTTTGGGTTAATTGATACGATTACGACTTATTTTGTGTATCGGTTTTCAGAAAAACCACTTCACTTCTTCGGCAGTATTGGTGGAAGTTTTTTCAGCATAGGGTTTTTATTGTCAATCTATATGACAGTTGAGAGGATTTTTTACGGAAAATTACTCTATCGTCGTCCGCTTTTGCTTTTTGCTGCTCTTTTGATTATAGTGGGTATACAAATTATCATGACGGGAATTATTGGAGAGTTGATAGTCTATATCAGTCAAAAGTCAAGAGTCAAAAGTAGAATAGGTATTTAGAACAAAGTGGAGGGATCAAAAACCAATTAAAATGAAAAATTTTCTGCGTCGTCCAGTACTTGCGCTCATTATCGCAAATGTGATTTGGGGCGCTGCATCACCTATTTTCAAACTTTCATTGCTTGATATACCCCCCTTTACATTAGCATTTGTTCGCTTTTTTATCGCAGGTTTGCTTTTTTTGCCTTTGGTTATTTCTCGATGGGTCCAATTGACAAAATTAGAATGGCTTACTATAGTTGCATCCGCGTTCTTTGGAATAGCACTACATATAGGTTTTTTTTTCATAGGATTGCAAGCTACGCCAAGTATTCATGCTCCTCTTATTTTATCTTCTGCGCCAGTCTTTCTTTTTTTCGGGTCAGTTCTTTTTTTGAAGGAAAAAATCAAATTGAAAGTGTTATGCGGTATGATGATTAGTCTCATTGGTGTTTTGTTTATTGTCTTTTATCCCTTATTGCGTGCTGGTGATATGGGAATTAATCTACAGGTGAAAGGTAATATCTTCTTGGTGATTTCTACTATATCAGGAATGGTGATAAAACCACTGTTAAACACATCTGTCATGAAGCGGATTACTGCAATTCAGCTCACTTTTTTAGAGTTTATGCTGGGGTCTTTTATGTTTTTTCCATTGATGTTGAGAGAGTCCGCGACTTGGTCAATAAGTCAATTACACAGAAATGGTTGGATAGGAATACTCTTTGGTATTTTTTTTTCATCCGCTCTCGCATATTTTTTGTTTAATTGGGGCATAAGCAAAGTAAAATCGCAGGAGGTGGGGATCTTCTATTATATTGATCCCCTTGCTGGGCTTCTTTTGGGCATGGTGCTTCTCTCAGAATTTCCTAATATATATTATGGGGTAGGAGCAGTGTTTATTTTTATCGGGATTTACATTGCCGAAGGAAGGCTTCATTATCATCCGATACATAAATTAAAGCAAAAGGATACAATCGTTCATGCACGTTCTTAAATCACGCAAATCAAATCGTCTGCGACATTTTAACTATTCAACAAACGGTTGGTATTTTGTGACAATATGCGTAAATAATAGAGAAAACTGGTTTGGTGAGATAAAAAACGGAGAGATGATTTTGAACAAATATGGCAGAGTAGTTGAAGTGCAATGGAAAGGTTTATCTTTTCATTATAAAAATTGCATATTAGATGAATCTATCATTATGCCAAATCATATTCATGGTGTTATTGTTATTAACAATGGTGTAGGGAACGGTTTAAAACCGTTCCCTACTGATAAAAAATATTCATTATCAGAAATAATACGTGGATTCAAAACGTTTTCTTCAAAAAAAATCAATCAAATCGCAACGAATGATATTTTTCGTTGGCAAAAATCCTTTTTTGATCATATTATTCGTGATGAAACATCGCTACAAAATATCCGTACATATATACGTTTCAATCCATTAAAATGGAATACGGATACAGATAATCCAAAAAACATATCATGAAAATACTTATCACTGGTGCGGGAGGATATATAGGATCAATTGCCGCGTATACTTTTTTACAAAAAGGATATGAGGTGGTTGCCATAGATAATTATTCTCGTGGATACAAAAAGCCGCTTAAGGTTTTACAGGAAAAATATAGCAAAGATCAATTTCGTTTTTACGAGGTTGATTTGAAAGACCACGGGAACAAGCATGCTTGTTCCCTACGATCTGTTTTTGAAAAAGAGAAAAATATCGCTGGAGTTATTCACTTTGCCGCACTTTGTTCAGTTAACGAATCAATGAAAAAACCAGAGCTGTATTTTTCCAATAATGTCTGTGGTTCAATCAATTTATTTAATACCATGTTGGCGTTTGATATTCACAAGATTGTTTTTTCCTCAACTTGTGCGGTCTACGGCGAGGCAGAGTATGTGCCTGTTGATGAGGAGCATCCGACTCGTCCTGCAAATCCATATGGAGAGTCAAAACGTATGATTGAAAAAGTCATGGAGTGGTATGGGAAGTTGCATACGTTTCAGTACGTGATCTTACGTTATTTTAATGTCTGTGGCGCTTCAGATGATGGATTGCTCGGAGATAGTAAAAGACCTTCAGTTCATCTGGTGCAAAACGCGGTGCGTGGAGCGCTTGGGATTGAGCCTTTTTATCTGACCTTTCCTGAGGTTGCAACGCCAGATAAGAGTCCCATCCGTGATTATGTCAATGTGGTTGATTTGTCAGAGGCGCATGTGAAGGCATGCGAATATCTGATGAAAGAGGGAAAAAGTGACATGTTCAATCTGGGAACAGGCACGGGTAATTCCGTTCTTGAGATTGTAAAGAAAGTGGAGGATGCAACAGGCGTCTCAATTGAACGAAAAAAGACTCATGCCCGACAGGGCGAATATGCGAAAATGGTGGCTGATATCAGCAAGGCAGAAAAAATAATAGGCTGGGTTCCAAAAAGAGATCTTGACAAAAGTATTCGATCTTTAATACAATGGTATAAAATTCATCCACATGGATGGGAAAAATAGATATGAAAAAAATCATTTTAATAGTCATTATAGGTTTGATTGTTTTTTTCTTATATACCAACGGATCGTTTATCCTTACTAGTCTTAAATTTTCTCAATCAAAATATCCACTTCTATATAAGACTCCTGTAGCACGGGAAGTCTCTTGTCCTTCGTTTGAATTTAATCCGTCGTCTTCTGAATTATCATATTATGGACTTCGTATGCAGGTGCCATGGAACACTATCGTAGATAGAAGGGAAAATAAAGGTTCGGTTAGAATCATATTTGAAAATAACAAGAATATAGTACTATTTGATGAAAAACAAGGGATAAAGGATACCTTTTTACAAGGTGATGTCAGTAAAGCGCAAAAAATAAAAGATTTTATGGGAGAAAAGGTATTATCTTCAAATTATGCGTTTTATACTGCTTTGCTCAGCGTTACACCTTCTTTTTTTGGGAAGAATATACTTATGAATGCGACAGTAAAATCTATTTTAATTGTTCTAAAGGCGACGATCGTACCGCCTTTTTCATCGGGAGAGATATATAATTTTGATATTGGTACGGTCAAAGGTTTTCAGTTTGGTGATGCGTCCTCGCGGTTAGTAGTTCTTGATTTTTTTGACACGAACGATCGTATGCATTCTCTTGCCGTATCAGGAGCAAGTCAGGGAGAGATTGACTGTGTTTTGTCTTCAATTGCAATTGAATAGATGCGTAAATATATGAAAAAAAGAGTTATAGTTTCTCTATCAGTAGGTATTTTCTTATTGGCGTTTTAATTTTTATGGAATTTATAAAGCTAATGAAAAAATTCAGCAAATAGTTATTCCTTGCTTAGGTCTAAAATGTAAATCAGACGCATCATTTAAAATGTATTATCCTTGGGAATTCTTTTTATATAATGGAACTTGGTGGATGATGTTTGCTGTAATAATATATATGTTTGTAGTTAAACCTAACCAAAATCAACCAAAATGGAGAAGATATGGGTCATTAGTTATTTTATTTTTACTTATATTAACTATTATTACTTCTTTTTTATTCCCAGTAGGAATTCTTATTGATGCACAAACTGAATTCTCACCGTTTGCGTCATTAATGGCGATGATGTTAATTTTCGAGGTAATTTTTGGATCTCGTATGGGGGTGTGGGGAGTATTCGTAGGTTTAATATATACTTTTTTTATAGATATATTACTACCTGATTGTTATGGATATGGCGAGTGTGGATTGCAATGGCTTTTTCCTCCCTTTAAAACAATGTGGGTGATAATCCCATCACTTTTTTTTGCTATAATAGGATTTGCTATAGAATATTGGTATAAGTCTTCAGAAAAAAAGACTATTCATCTTTCTTAATATATATGTCTTCTTTTGACTTTACCATTTTAAAAAAAAGTAAAAAGAATAAAGCGCGGTTGGGTATTCTCAAAACTCCGCATGGAGAGGTAAAAACTCCTGCGTTTATCACGGTTGGGACAAAAGGAACAGTAAAATCGCTTACTCCCGAAGATCTTGATATGATTGGGACGCAAATGGTATTTGTGAATACCTATCATAGTGTATTGTCGCCTGGCGTTGATATTATTGAAAAAGTAGGTGGGATTCATACATTTTCTCATATAAATAAACCAATTATTACTGATTCAGGAGGGTTTCAGGTATTTTCATTGAGAAGTCCAAAGTCAAAAGTCCAAAGTCAAAAGTATTTTGAACAAGTAAAAAATATGTCTATTCAGAAAGATCAAATAAGACATAAAGATGAAGCCTTGATGATAAAGGTTACGGATGAAGGCGTTGCATTTCGCTCGTCAGTTGATGGAGAAAAATTTTTCTTCACTCCAGAGTTTTCTATTCAGGCGCAACAAAAAATAGGAGCGGATTTTATCGTGGCATTTGACGAATGTGTGCCGTATGGCGCGTCGTATGAGTATACGAAAAAAGCAACAGAACGGACGCATAGATGGGCGCAAAGATCGTTAGATCAGCACAATGTCAATGTAGGGGTCGGTCGCGACCGACCCGTACAAGTACAAGTTTTATATGGAGTTATTCAGGGCGGTTGTTTTGAGGATTTACGTCGCGACAGCGCTCGGTTTATCTCTTCCCTTCCCTTTTTCGGACTGGCGATCGGCGGCGTATCGGTTGGCGAGACAAAAAAAGAAATGCGCGAGCAAATACGATGGGTTATGGATGAATTAGACGATGATCCTCGTCCGCGGCATTTGCTCGGAATTGGCGAGTGCGATGATATTTTTGACGCGGTTGACATGGGGGTTGATACCATGGATTGTGTGATACCGACGCGTCATGCGCGGATGGGGAGACTGTATGTAGTCAAAAGTCTAAAGTCAAAAGTTGAAAGTCCTGAGCATTATGGAGAGATTGATATTTTGAAAGGACAGTATAAAAAGGATTTTTCGCCGATTGATGCGAGTTGTCAGTGTTATACTTGTCAGTATTTTACGCGCGCCTATTTATATCATCTTTTCAAACAGCGCGAACTTCTTGCTTATCGTCTCGCGACTATTCATAATCTCTGCTTTATGGAACGGTTGTTTGAGAAGATACGAGAAGATATTGAAAGTGAATAGAAGACATGAGTGTCTTTATGACTTCACTCGAACCTACTTTATCAAAAACTCCTGACCAATGGAAGCC
>CAYJVA010000045.1:0-7080 GCA_964373465.1 uncultured Gammaproteobacteria bacterium | reverse complement strand
AATAACCGTTATGACTGTTATTCTAACCATTATTGGCATTCAGCTCATCACTGTTCTTCGTGAAGTAAGAGTCTTTTTAGGCCGGATGAATACTATCGCAGAAGAACTTGAGAAAATTGGCACTCATTTTGGGCAAGGATATACTGATATCATTGGTTTTTTTGCTGGTGCAAAAAATGTTTTTCATATTCTCAATCTCATCACTAAAAAAAAACATAAAAAATGATACATCGTGATCATCATAAAAAGCAGCATAGTCATGTGTGGTTTGGTTTTACTCTAGGAACTGTTATTGGAGCAACCGGATTGTTTTTGTTAGGAACTACTCAAGGAAGAAAACTTCTGAAAAAAGCAATGGAAATGGCAGAACATTTAGAGACATCAACTCAAGACATGCTTACTCATCTTGAAAATAAAGATATTGTTGAACCACTCGTTGAACATACACCACTTCATAAAATATTACAAAAAATCCAAACCGTGCTACCACAACACCATGCATCCGAGAAGCCATCTATGAGAACTACTCAATCTACCAAATAATTTATACTCAATACGTCATAGACTTTTTCTAGACTATATGCTAACATAAATATATACTCTATGAGTAATAAAGATTTTTTATCATATAAAGACTTGTATATAAAAGTGGCTCTTGAAAATCTTCATATTCTGAAAACCAACCTTCCGTTGTTAAGACAAAACTCCCATGATCCCACACTATTTAACAATATGCACAGAGCAGTACATAACTTAAAAACAGAAAGTTTGCTTATGAAATATACACAAATAGCATTACTATGCTTGGAGCTTGAAAATATGTTTTTGAGTATAAAAACACATCAATTATCTCTATCTGAGACATTCTTCTCGCTTATTGAAGATGCAAGTACTCATATGGAACAATCAATTCACAACTTAGAAATAAAAAACAAAGAAATTAATCTATTAGAATTTATTCGCACTGTTAAAGAACGTATAAAAAGTATATAACCTATGCGTATTTTACTAGTTGATGACGACCAATTCTTTCAAAAATTCTATTCTTCAAAATTAAAAGAACAAGGCTTTGAAGTATATACTGCATCAGATGGCAACGAATGTTTACAACAAATAAATACTATAAAACCCGACTTAATTATTTTAGATATTATAATGCCGAACACTGATGGATTTGAAGTTCTTACGGTATTTTCACAAGATCAAGAACTAAAAAAAATTCCAGTCATTGTCTTTTCAACGCTTGGTCAGGAACAAGATATGATAAAGGCAAAGAAATTAGGAGCTGTTGATTATATTGACAAGAGCGCTTTTGATTTTAATTTACTCAAAGAAAAAATACTTTCTTATATACCAAAATCGTAAAAAATTGTTATGCTAAAATGGTATGATTATTTCTGAAGAAGATCTTAAAAAACTACTTATTAACAAAAAGATTATTGATGAAAAAAAAGCTCATGATCTTACTCAGCTTGCTTCTCAAAACCATATTCCCTTTACTCAATTATTGATAGACAAGGATGTTATTTCCGACTCTCAGTTTGGATTGATTATTTCCGATTTTTTACATTTTCCTTTTGTAGTTCTTTCAAAAACATATATTTCTGATGAAATAGCGCATCTTGTCCCAGAGAAATTCGCCCGAAAATATAATGTTATCCCATTCTCACGTGGAAATCATGAAATAAAAGTGGCAATGCTTGATCCTCGACAAACTGATATCCAATCACTCATTGCAAAAAAAACAGGAGAAAAAATAATTCCCTACTTAGCCACAGAAAACGATATGAATAATAAATTTAAAATCTATAGAAAGAATTTACAAAGCACCTTTGATGATTTACTGCAAAAAGAGATTGGAAAAGCAAGCATAACAGTGGCAAATGATGCTCCTATTATTAAAATTGTAGATATGCTCATCACGTTTGCATATCAAGACAGAGCTTCTGACATACATATAGAAACCAATGAAAACAATTCTCTTGTCCGATTTCGCATTGATGGAGTTTTGCACGACATGTTACAATTCCCTAAAACTCTTCATGATAGAATTATAACCCGCATTAAAGTACTTGCACGACTTCGTACAGATGAACATTTGAGCGCCCAAGATGGAAAAATGCGCATAGAACTACAAGAGGAAAAACTTGATATTCGCGTATCTATCATCCCTATTGTAGAAGGAGAAAAAATAGTGCTCAGACTCCTTTCATCACGATCTCGTAAATTTTCTTTATTAGATTTGGGGATGGATCAATCAAGTCTAAAAAAAGTCACCTCAGCAATCAATAGATCGTTTGGCATGATTCTGGCAACAGGTCCTACAGGATCAGGTAAAACAAGTTCCATCTATGCGCTCCTCAAAATACTCAATACCAGAGATAAAAATATCACGACAGTTGAGGATCCAGTAGAATACCGTATTCAAGGCGTCAATCAAGTACAAGTCAACCCCAAAACAAATCTCACGTTTGCACAGGGGTTACGATCTATTCTCCGTCAAGATCCTAATATCATTTTTGTAGGAGAGATTAGAGACAATGAAACCGCCAATATCGCAGTAAATGCTGCGCTCACCGGGCATCTGGTACTTTCTACTTTACACACCAATAATGCCGCAACAGCACTCCCACGATTGATAGATATGGACGTGGAGCCTTTTCTTATTGCATCAACAGTAAACATTATTATTGCTCAAAGATTAGTAAGAAAAATTTGTGAAATGTGCAATAGCTCCTTTTCAGTCACCTATAAAGATCTTTTTAACAAAGTGCCGCATAGTATTTTAAATAAATTATTTACCAAAAAAAAAGAAATACGTATTTACCATGGAAAGGGTTGTAAAATTTGTCATCAAACTGGATATGTCGGAAGAGTTGCTATTTTTGAAATACTTGAAATCTCTCGTGAAATACGAAAACTGATTACAGGAAGAAATGATTCAGACGTGATTGAAAAAACCGCAGTTAAAGAAGGAATGCAAACAATGCTAGAAGATGGTCTGGCGAAAATTATTAGTGGGGTAACAACACTTGAAGAAGTATTACGTGTTACCAAAACCGAGACAATATGAGCAATAGTTCTCTTACCTTATCAAATAATGAAAAATTAGGCTTTTTGAGTAATTTTTCTACATTACTCTCTGCTGGAATACCGATTATTGAAGCTGTTGATTCTCTTTCTGAAGATGCAAAAGGTAGTCTTAAAAAGGTTCTTTTCAGCCTACGGGCAAATTTAGTTCAAGGAAAGCATGTCTACACTGTGTTGGCAGAATTTCCTCTTATATTTGATGAGATTATCGTAAATATTATCAGAGCTTCAGAAGAAGCAGGTACCCTTGAAATAGCGCTTAAGGATCTAAAAAAAATGACACAGAAAGATATTGAATTTAGCGATAAGGTGAGATCTGCGCTCATATATCCTGCCTTTGTTATGACTGTTTTTTTTGGTGTTTTATTACTTATTTTGACCTATGTGATGCCAAAAATATTTACTGTTTTTTCTCGTCTTCAGATCAAGATGCCACTTGCAACAAAAGTATTATTATTTATTTCAAATGCATTATTGCAACATACTTTACCTATAGGAATAACTGCGTGTGTCATTCTCATCATAGGAATTTTTATATATAAAAGAAAGAAGAAAATGGTCATGAGGTTTATCTCATCACTTCCTTTGATAGATCAACTTGCAAAAGAGATAGATCTCACACGATTTTCTCGTAGTTTATATCTCCTCTTATCATCGGGAGTGCCTATTGCGTCGGCTCTTGAATTAGCCCAACACGTAGTTACAAGCAAAAAAATGAGTATTCTCATCAATCAGTCACGCACAATGATTTTATCCGGAAAGAAATTATCAGAAGGATTAAAAAATGCTCGTGGATATATTCCCAGCATCATGTTAAAAATTATTGAGGCAGGTGAAAAAACAGGAACACTTGAGGGATCAATGAATGAAATAGCTGATTATCTTGATTATCAAGTATCAAAAACACTCCAATCTTTTACTGTCCTCTTGGAGCCTATTATGATCGTAGTGATTGGCATTCTTGTTGGAGGAATGATGCTGTCAATTATCGGTCCTATATATGGACTTATTGGTCAAATTGGCCCACATTAGAATCAAAAAAGTATGGAAATTTTATTATATAAACAACCAAAAAAGGGAGTAACTTTAATTGAATTAATGGTGGTTTTAAGTATTGTTATGCTCCTATTTGGGCTAATAACTCTGAATTTATCAAATATTTATACGACATCTTCTCTTGAAGCAAGCGGGGACGTGTTAATAAACGATATCAAATCACAACAAATGAAGGCCATGCTTGGTGATACTGAGGGAAGAGCATCGGCTGATGCATACGGGATATATTTTGAACCTGATAAATATATTCTTTTTCATGGATTTGTATATAATCCTTCTGATGCTTCTAATTTTACTATCAATCTTGAGGGGAATCTTCGTTTTAATACTATTTTATTTCCCTCATCATCTATTATTTTCAACCCCTTGTCTGGCGAAACAGTAGGATATGTAAGCGGTCAAGATACAGTCGTATTAAAAGATAACTCAGCTGGAAAGCAAAAAACCATTCAAGTAAATCGTATGGGAATTATATCAAATATCTATTAATATGCGACACAAACAAAATAATAATAAAAATACAATAGGACAATCATTAGTTGAAATTGTGCTCGTCATAGGATTGATGTCAGTTCTTCTCCCTGCTTTAATCGTCGGCATCCTGTCTTCTCGTGAAGGTAAGGCACAGCAAAAAGAGCGACTGGAGGCCACTGCGTTATTGAAAGAAACGACAGAGGCAGTTCGTTCTTTTCGTGAAAGCGGGTGGTCTTCATTTGCAGTTAATGGAACATTTCATCCAACAGTGAGCGGATCATCATGGATATTAACTTCGGGACCAGATACCATAAATAATTTTACAAGAGCAGTAGACATCAGCAATGTATCGCGTAATAGCTCAGGAACAATTACGACAACAGGAGGAACTCTTGACCCATCAACAAAAAAAGTGACTATCACAATTGCATGGAATACTCCCTTTCCTTCATCTGTACAATCAATCATATATTTAACTCGTACTGAAAACCTGTCATATACTGAAACGACAGAAAGTCAATTCAATGCAGGCACCACGTCAGGCACAACTGTCACCAATACTAATGGAGGTGAGGTAATTCTTGGTGCGGGAGGTGGAGGGAATTGGTGTGAACCAAACCCTTTATATGTGACTTTTGATTTGCCAAAAAATGGCGCGGCACATGGGATATCGGCGACAGAAGGACGCATTCTTGCCGCAACAGGAGATAATTCCTCAGGAGTGTCATTTGCTAATGTGGGAGTAAGCAATACTAACCCTCCCATACCTTCATTAGTTGGTACTTTTGATGGGTACAAAACAAACGATATTTATGTTGAGGGTAATTATGTATATTTAGCAACTGACACCAATTCAAAGGAAGTCGTGATTGTTGATATCTCATCCCTCCCTTATCAAGAAGTAGGGTATTTTGACGCTCCAGGATCAAATAATGGGATAAGTGTATTCGTAAAAGATAATATTGGGTATCTTGTGCAGTCAAATGTGTTTTGGAACTTTGACCTAAGCAGTAAAACAGGATCCCGTCCCAAGCTTGACCCTGATGGATTGACCTTGGGAGCGCCCGGAGCTGGTGAGTCTTTATTTGTGGTGAATAATAACGCATATATACCAGTTTATGGGGTGTTACCTGATTTACAAATTGTTGATGTCAGCAACCCAACTAATTTAGTCAATAGAATGTCTCTTAATGTCGCAGGTTATGGAAAAGGAATTGCGCTCAATTCTACCGGAACACGATTGTATCAAGTAAATAGCAATTCTCCAAATGGTCAAGGAGGTAGTGGAGTTTTTTATATCCATAGTCTAGATTCTTCTGGTATTTATTCTGGAACACTTAGTGCTATTTTGTTAAATGGATTGGTAGAACCAACCGGCATAACGCTTGCGACAGGAAATCGTGCAATTATTATAGCTACTGGAGGCGAGAATTATCAAGTACTCAATATTGCCAATGAATCAAGTCCAGTACGATGTGGAGGCCTCACTATCAGTTCTGGTGTGCGAGGGGTTACGACAATGCTTGAATCAGATGGAGATGCATACGCATATCTTATTACTGGTGATGTAAGTTCAGAATTGAAAATTATAGAAGGAGGACCAGGAGGTCTTTATGCATCTTCAGGCACTTTTGAATCAGCTACATTTGATCCAGGCTACCAGACTGCGTTTAATAGAACTTTTTTCTCAGTAATAAAACCGGAAAATACTAATATAGTTTTTCAAATAGCATCAACTGATGCGATATCCAGCAACTGTAGTGGAGTAACATTTAATTATGTCGGTCCTGACGGTACAAATACCTCATTTTTTAATACTGCGAGTCCAATCCCATTAGATGATGACAGTATAGGCTTTGAAAATCCTGCGAGATGTTTTCGGTATAAAGCATATCTTTCCACAGCTGATAGCTTTGCATCCCCTATATTACAAGATATTACCGTTAACTATTCGCCATGAAAAAGAATACCAAAGGCTTCACTCTTATTGAATTATCGTTATATATGAGTCTGCTCTCAATACTGCTATTAGTGCTCGCTACTATTTTTACACAAATACTTGACGTTCGTCTTGAATCAGAATCAGGATCAAGCGTATCATCCGATGAACGATTTATTATATCCCGCTTCGCCTATGATATTGGCAGAGCCGATAACGTTGCTATTCCTACAGTATTAGGTGATAATACAACTACTTTGCAATTAACAATAAATAGTGTCAATTATACATACAATTTAAATAGTACTAATTTGGTATTGACAGACGCCATTGGGATGGAAAAATTAAATAGTTTTGGCACTCGTGTTTCAAATCTTACTTTCAAAAGATTGGGCAATCTTAATGGCAAACACACTATTCAAATACATTTTACTTTAACGAGTACTGTATCGCGTACATCAGGACCTGAGGTTAAAAATTCTCAGACCACAATCGGACTACGATGATAAAACAAAGCGGTC
>CAYJVA010000044.1:0-7279 GCA_964373465.1 uncultured Gammaproteobacteria bacterium | reverse complement strand
GAGGGTTATACCGTCCCGCCTTGGCGGGATTGCAATCTCATCTGAAAGCGGTATAAGATAATAAAAGTTTGTGGATTTATTTCAAATGAATAAGGGTTTTTGCAAAAGATAAGTGATCTACATACTCTTCTTCAATAGTGCTGATAATAGTTTGATGATTTTTGACAATATCAACGACTAATGATTTATTAGCGTCATCAAGTTCGGAGAAAATATCATCAAGAAGAACAACGCTCTTGGTTTTAAGCTTTTTTTCATACATCTTCATTTCGTTCATGACGAGCCAAAAAAGCGTCAATCGCTGTTCGCTTCTTGATCCATATACATGAACATTTTTACCATCAATATATAATTCATATATATCACGTTGAGGACCAACGAGCGTCTTTTTTATGAGTCGTTGTTTTTCAAAGGTATCTGCAAGCGTTTTTCTTGAAATTTCATTTTTTTTATAAGTGATTTTGAAATGTGTATGATCAAGATAAGGATACTGATTAAAAAACTCAACCATCTCGCTTCTTTTGTCATTGATATAATCAGCCTCTTGGATAAGATAATTATCCCAAAATACTAATTGTTCGCTCAGACGATATACATCAGTTATCTTTTCAAGCAGTTTGTTTCTTTTTCGCAATGCCTCTTCATAGAAACCTAATCTTCTTTTATAGGTATTGCTCATATACCGTATCAACTGATCAAAAAAAACTCGCCGCTCGTGCATCTGCCCATCAATAACATAAAGAAAACTTGGAGAAAACACTATCGCAGGCATACTGTGTGATAGGTATTCACGAAGCCTCTTTTTTACCTTATTGAAAAGATACTGTTTAGTTATCGTAGGATTTGAGGAAAACATGATTTTTTGTCTATTATGAATATCTTTTTCGTTCGTCTCTATCTCAACTGTTGCATTTTGAGCTTTAGTATTAATAAGCTCTATTTCTTTTTCTTCTCTAAAACCATGACCTCTCAGACAGAAAAAGAGCGCCTCCAAAAGATTTGTTTTACCAACAGAATTTTTACCCTTAACGATTGTTAAAAACGGATTGAATAAAAAAGTGTGATGAGTAAAGTTGCGAAAATGATTCAGTGTTATTTTTGTCAGGCGCATACGACTACTTTTTTTTCAGTAAGAATATTGTCTCAATAAATGAAGGGAGTCGTAACCATGATTTTCCTACGATACTAATATTATTAAGTGTCTTGAATAGATTGTACCAGAAACTCTGACTTAATATTGATACATCAGAAAAATCTTTGCTATGAAAATACGTTATCCATTTATTTTCATGCGTATATATTTTATGTAAAATCCATTTTCGTGATACTCGCACTGTCTCATTCACCGCTTTTTTTAATTGCGGTCTTTCAATGTGTTCTAACACGTCAAATGTGGTAACGAGATCAAAAGAATTATGAGGAAAAGGAATTTTTGTAATATCCCCCATTTGAAGATAAGGAATAGTTTCCTTCGGCGCGAAAGTAAACGCATCTTTTGATATATCTATACCATATGCTTCTATGCCGAATTTCCTTAAAAAATAGACTAATCTCCCTGTACCACACCCCACATCAAGACAATTTTTAGGGTTTATATAAAATCGTATTAAAAGCGCTCTATATAAATGAGCTAATACTTGAATTGTTTTTCCGAAAAAAGATTCATAACAGGCGACCTTGTACCCGCTTTTTTTTCCTCGGAAGTATTCTTTATCGTAAAAGGTGTTATTAATATCAATAGGACTAATAAGCGTACCCTTAAAAGCCTCTCCTCTCAAAATTTTATCCAAATTTTTGAAATTTTTACCCTGTGTAATAATGACACTCACTCCTATTTTTTTAGCTAATTGTGATGCAACAGGGTCAAAGGGCGCATGTATTCCCGGAAGCCATTCTGTTCCGACTAATTTTTCAAATTCTGTCCATGTGGTTTTTTTAATCGGGACGGCATTTTTATCTTTTGCCGGATCAGCTGTATATACCCAATCCGTATTGGTAAGATTAACTATCATGGATCCATGATAATCACGGGCAAGTATCACTGCGTCATAATCGGTAGACCAACCTGGCTTCCATCCTGCACCTATCACCACAGGTTCTGACCATACCGTCAGACGCTTGTCATAATTTTCAATGATACGAGGATGGGCAACATCCTGAAAAATAGTGCGAATAAGATGAGCATTTAATCGGGTGGCATGAATACCTATCCAATCAAGATCTTCATGAGTTAACTCACCAATCACGTCTTTTCCCGCATCGCGATACGTTCGTGCGGTTTGACCTCCTCCAACAACTATAAAAAATCGTCTCCCCCGCTCTATATGTTTCCTAATAAAAAGATTTAATGCGCTTAAAAAATGAGTATCAATACCCTCTTTTGAAACAATAAGACTTCCTCCGACAGAAAGTATGACTGTTTCATATTTTTTTGAAAAATAACGCTTCATATTTCTAAAAAAAACCGCCTCAATGGCGGCTTTTTAATTGAAATTTTCATGTGTAAGCGAAATACACAATTGAAGTTTTGCGTATGTGACATATTCTTTTTGCATATTGTATGAGTATTTTATCATGATTTTTGACAAAATGCAACAGACTGTATACAATGTATTTTCATATATGAGGAGAGTACGACTTACCATCACCTTGAAAGAATCACTGATTGATGATGTTGACAAACTGATTGATGGTGAGAAAATTCGTAATCGTTCACACGCGATTGAATATGTGCTTCTTCAATCTCTCAAACCATCAATCAGTAAGGCAGTTATTCTTGCAGGAGGGCAAGGAGAAAATCTTCGTCCTTATACATACGAATTACCAAAATCAATGCTCCTTATCAAGGGAAGACCTATTTTGGAATATTTAATTGATGATGTGCGAAAGGCAGAAATACGAGAAATTATTATATGCATTGGATATAGAGGTGAAAAAATCAAAGAATACTTTGGCGATGGGGCAAAATTTGGCGTCAAGATCATTTATTCTGAGGAAAGAAAACCCCTTGGCACTGGAGGAGCAATTCAGGCAATTCTTACACATATCAATAATGAGTCATTCGTAGTACTGCATGGAGATATTGTGTTTGATCTGAGACTCGCAGATCTTATTCAATTCCATAAAGCTCAAGAGTCAACAGCAACCGTTGCGCTTACCTCACTCAGCGCTCCCTTCCCATATGGTCAATTTGAACTGCATGGACAATCAATCGTAGGGTTTTACGAACATACTAAAAAAGAACAGATAAAAAGCAATTTGGTGAACACTGGAGTCTATATATTGAATAATGAGATTTTTCAGTATTTTCCTTCATCAAAAAAAGTATTCATGCTTGAGTCGGTATTACAAAAGCTCATTCAAAAAAAACAATTAACTGGTTTTGTCTTTGAGGGTCAGTGGTTTGATATTGGTTCAATGGCACATTATGAACGTGCAATTAGATATTTTAAAAAAACGTAAAGATAGCTAGATAACACCACTATTGAGTCCGAATATACTGGCGATAATTTTTACAAGAATGTAGCTTACGAATAGTAATGTAAATCCTATAATCGCCGATGTGAGTTTTCCTTGTGCTCCTTTTACTTTTTCAGGGTTGCCACCGGAAGTCAGATAGTCATATCCTCCCCATACAAAGTAGATAAATAATAATATCCCGGCAAGCGGATATACAAATTTTACAATTATATTGATAAGGTCTGATAGGGTATCTATACCTTGTAATGGTCCAGTTATAGGATTACCATTGATAGTGATTTTTTGAGCTATAAGGTTTTTCATTTTTTAATACATGTGTAATTATAGTCATAAAAGTAATGACACTTATGTTAATTATAAGCGAAAATAAGAGATATAGGTTGATTGTTTTCATAAAAGATACGAGTTGACTTATGTCAATAGCATTTTCAATTACTTGCGTGATATCAATCCCAATGAAATGAGGATATCTATAAAAAAGATATGTTAAGACTACTCCAATTACCAGAAAAGGTATCATATACAAAAAGTCAACAAGATCTTGTGATGATGAAAACATAGTAGATGATACAGTAAAAATAAAGTAGATCATGAGTGCATTCAGTAAAAAATGAGGTGAGGGAAACAGGTGAAACGATCCAATACCATACAATACCATCATCCCTCCTCCAAGAGGAGCAATCCCTACGAGAAAACCACGGATAAAGTCTTTGCGTTCATACGTGACTGACCCCAACTTGATATAATTTTTTTGAAAAGAAGGAAAGATAGATACATCTCGCACTTTCAAAAAAAGAACAAGAGCCGCAAAAAAATGACTCATCTCGTGGATAATGGTACCCGGTAAATAAAGAATAGCTATAAGAGAGAAGTTAAATTTTTCATGATGACTTATCCTACGGAGAAAATAAAAAAAGAGAGTAGTAGTCTTTCTTGAGATAAAATAAAGTATAACTGATTGACCTATCAATAAAAGAAAATATTCCATATTTTATGGTAACTGACTATTTTCTTGAGGGGTAAGATTTTCTTCAGGAAGAAGTGTTGGTGAAACGGGGAAACTTGTTGGCAGAGTTTGTGTAGGGATACTTTTTTCTGGCATACTAGGTTGTTCTTTATTGATATTCTGGGGAAAATTTTGAGAAGGTAGGATGATTTTTTCCACACTTCTGTTTTTAATCATCGTGAAAAGAAGTACAGAAAAAGCTATTGCAGTAAGAAACGCAACAAGAAGCAAGAAAAAATTAAGACCGCTTTTATGAGTGGGATTTGCTTGATTTTTTTGAATATAAGCATCTACATTAATCGGAGTATAATTTATCATATATTTACTTTTATTATGGAAAAAAATATGATAGATGTCAAATGAAAAATTTATTTTATCCATAGTGTATACCGCTTTCAGATGAAATTGCAACTATGTGTTTCATCTTACAACGGTATAACCCTTCGTACGTAGAAATTGCTTTGCAATTTCAACTACGATGGGTATATAATTATTTTCTATGAAGTTGTTAGTCACAGGAGGCGCGGGGTTCATAGGAAGCAATTTTATCCGTTATTGGATAAAAAAATTCCCACATGACGATATAATTAACCTTGATAAATTGACGTATGCGGGATCTTTAGACAACCTTATTGAAGTACAAAATAATTCAAACTATCATTTTGTCAAAGGAGATATTTGTGAACGACCATTAGTGGATACTGTGATGAAAGAAATAGATATGGTCGTTCATTTTGCCGCAGAGAGTCATGTGGATCGGTCTATACACAATCCGTCAACATTTATCACAACTAATATCATTGGCACACATACTCTTCTTGAATCGGCTGTAGCACACCGTATCCAACGATTTCATCACATCTCAACAGACGAAGTATTTGGGTCGCTTGAGCTTTCGGCTACAGAACTCTTTAATGAAAAAACCCCCTATAATCCACGAAGCCCTTATGCGGCATCAAAAGCATCTTCTGATCATCTCGTACGTGCATATTATAATACCTATCAATTGCCAATAACCATTTCAAACTGTTCTAATAATTTTGGACCTTTTCAATTTCCGGAAAAGTTGATTCCACTTGCCATCACTCATATTTTACAGGGTAAAAAAGTACCACTCTATGGCGATGGATTGTACATGCGTGATTGGCTTTATGTGGAAGATCATGCGCGAGCAATTGCGCTTATTTTACAATCAGGAAAAATTGGCGAAACATATCTCATCGGAGGATTAACTCAAGATATATCAAATAAAGAGGTAGTCATGAAAATCCTTGCGTTGATGAAAAAAGATAAGAAATGTATTTCATACGTTGATGATCGTCCCGGGCATGATAGAAGATATGCGATTGATTGGTCAAAAATCAAACGTGAATTAGGATGGAGTCCACACTATAGTTTTGATGATGCTCTTCAAAAAACAATACAATGGTATACGGATCATGAACAATGGTGGAAACTCAAATCTTCTTAAGTATTTTTTTTAAAACTGTCTTTTTGCCATTTGATCCTATTACTTCAATGACAATGGTATTTTCTCCGACTACGAGGGGGATAGATATCTTAAAGATATTTTCATTATTTTGATAGACACGTTCTCCATTTACGCTGACAATTGATTCTTTATTTGTTTTTCCCAGCAGTTCTATTTTCTTTTCATTTTTAAATTCAGTCTGTGTGGGGCTTATAATGGTGATATGTGGAGGTGAAAAAAATAAGGTGAGTTGATAGCCAAAATACGACATAAATAGAATTATTAAGAAAAGGACTATTATTCTGAAAGTACGATGAATAGGAGGTATGAAGTGTCTCTTTGGAATAACGTTCTGCTTGTGTGTAATATTTTCCCCTTCGTATTCTCTCCGAAATATTCCCAATAACTTTTCTTCATCAATCCCGAGAAACTTTCCGTATGAGCGTACCATGCCGATGACATACGTATGAGAAGAGAATTGATCCCAATTGCTTTGTTCAATCGCTTCAAGATTTTTACTTCGTATTCTTGTTATTTTCTCAATCTGTCCGAGAGTATATCCCTTTTTCTCCCTCTCATTTTTTAAAAATTTCCCTGTCGTAAGCATATATATTTATTTTATCGTATAGTAAAAAAAAAGGCGACCCCTATTGGATCGCCTTTTTTTCAACACGTTTTATTTACTCACTATTAATAATCCCCACCCATACCACCCATGCCTCCCATACCGCCCATTCCAGCAGGTGAAGGCATATCCTTTTTCTTTTCAGGGATATCAGTCACCAATGCTTCTGTGGTGAGAATCATAATTGCGACCGACGAGGCATTTTCAAGCGCAGTGCGTACGACCTTGGCAGGATCAACAATACCACGTTTAAACATGGATCCAAACTCCAAAGTAATCGCATCAAATCCATAATCCGCATCTTTTTGATCTTCTACGGTACGCACGACCCATCCTGCGTCTACACCAGAGTTTTTGGCAATCATCAAGAGGGGTTCGGAAAGAGCTTTATACACGATATCAACACCAATTTTTTCTTCCTCAGAATCCATTTTGTTCTTGAGTGCAAGAAGTATCTTTCGTGCCTTAAGAAGTGTGATACCGCCTCCTGCGACAATACCTTCCTCAAGTGCGGCTTTGGTCGCGGCAACAGCATCGTTGACTCGCTCTTTTTTTTCTTTGAGCTCCACTTCAGTTGCGGCTCCTACGTTGATGACGCCTACTCCACCTGAGAGTTTTGCCAATCGCTCCTGCAATTTCTCCTTATCAAACTCTGAGGTAGATTCGTCCATCTCATGTCTGATTTGACTGACTCGTG
>CAYJVA010000043.1:4172-7304 GCA_964373465.1 uncultured Gammaproteobacteria bacterium | reverse complement strand
ATCAATGTAGATACTCATCAAGAACTTGCACGTCAACACAATGTCTTTTCCATTCCTACCTTCATTATCTTCAAAGCGGGAAAAATCATCACTCAATTTACCGGCGCACAGGGAAAAGAATGATTAATCCGGGAAATTAAAAAGGCAGAAACAGGTTGAACATGGATACTATTCACGAAAATCATCCCACACATTTTTTTATTTTATTCCTTATTGTTATAGCCATAGGGATTCTTGGATATACGTCTTTGAAAAATGTCAACAATACTACCTCTTCAATTGTCTATATTACTCCCACACTATCTCCTACAAAATCACCTACTCCAAAACCAACTACACAACATATAAGCACAGACGAAGCTGGAATAACCCTACAAGAAACACAACAGCTCAAACCAGCCCCTCCTTCAGATTTAACTATTATACAAGTACCTGAAGGATTGCAACTTCAATGGCGCGCTCTTCGAGGAGATATCACAAGTTATACCATCTATCGAACAGAAGGAACAGGTAAACCCCAAAAAATTAACTCAAAAACAGCTCAAAAGGAGACTGAGCTTCAGACTAATGGGCAGTATGATTTTATTGATCTTACCGTACAAAACAAGATAACATACACATACTCAGTCTCCGCGACCAACATATTTGGCAAGGAAAGCGATCCTTCAGAGTCAGTCAGCGTCAAGTATGAGACGCTTACTGTTGAATAACACGCTTCATATGACCATGAACTTTTCTCAGGACAATATGTGCCTTTTTCAAAAGAAATACTGACCATTCAGCAAGCCATCTGAAAGAAGAAGTGAGAGGAGCGTGAAGCCCCTTCTCCACCATATCATCTGTCAATGGAAGTATTATTGTTTTTTGTCCCGCGTACAGTGGCACTGTTATATTCTTTTTGACTCCAGCTCTTTGAAGATCGGGAGAAATGTACGGCTCTTCTTGACGAGTCTGAATAAATTGACTTATTTCCGGAGCAATTTCTTTTTCAACTATTTCAGTCATAACAAGCGAATCTTTTTTTTTAGCAGAAAGCTCCTGCTCTTTTGAGACTGTGCCAATAATATGATCAACCCGGATCTGTCTCGTTTGTGACTCGCCAAGACGGATTAGATCGGGGTCAAGCAAAGAAAAATTTTTGAGTTGATTCATATTTTTTATTGTAACATATGAGAAAAACATCAGCACGTTGTCAATCCCTGACTTTTTGCCTCATCTTTGGTGATCCCACATTGAGGACAACTATCACCTACCGGCGGGGTTGATTTTTTTTTACATTTTGGGTTTGGACATTCAAAATCCTCAGACTGCTCAGAAGAAAATAATGAGATAAGAGAAGAAAGAGAATTATTGAATAGGTTAGCGCTTTTGACGACTGTACTCCCACAACTTCCTGCTACAGCAGGGGGAGGAGAGAATCCAAAATGATTAACTAATAGGTGAAATGGCACGACTTCTTGAAAGACAGCATCGCGACGATGGATAATATCCATAGTATAAAATTGTTCTTTGATAATACGACGCAAAGAAATAGCATAATTTTCAAGAGCATAAAAAGCCTGTTGTACCTGATTTTTTGAAACTCTGTTATGAACCATACCAATAAAAGAATATATTGAGGGCTGAAGTATTTTCATAGTTTTTTTAAATAATTGCTCACTTTCAAAATCGCAGGTAAAATTGAACACGTCTCCTAATAGAGAGTTTATGCCGCGTGCATTTTCACTTTGAATAATTTTTGGATGAGCTATACATTCTTCGGCTGTTTGAAAGCACACTTCATGCGAAGTAAGTTGAGAAATGGCGCGACTGCATTGATCTATTGTTAGATTATCTATCCGATACGCAGTCATGACAATTTTTTTTTCATCTTTGCTCTTTTCACTTGCATGCACTTTCCCCAGAAAGAAAAAACCATAGCCACCATATCCATCCTCAGGTGCTCCTGGAGGACTGGTCCATACGACCATTGAACCTTCCGGTGCAGTACATATTTGTTCCTCCAAAGAAACTAATCCATTATATTCAGCTATTTCTCGACTGGCATTTTTCCACATATCTTCCTGCTTTTTTATCGCTCTTCGCGCTTTGATCGTCATACACTCTCCATCATAAGGATCAACAATATGATGTGCTCCTGATTTATCTGACATCAAATAAAGTTCATACTCATACCGAGGAATTGAAAAACGATATTCACCTAAATATGATTCAATATTTCTATAAAGAGATTCTTCTGAAATGTTTTGCAGGTGTTCAAGAGGAAACGCATCAGACCCAAAATGATTACCTTGTTCTAAATATCCCATAATTTTCCTTGCTCGAGGCCATCCGTTTTTATACGGATATGGTCGGTCTCCGGACTTCCTCATTCATAGGTTACCGTTGCGGCACAGTTCAGGATTCACACCTGATTCCCTTACACACGAACTATTTAAAAAAAACTCGTGCAGTCTTCTTTTCTCTCTTTTTTCACTAAAAAAAACGAGAAAATGACTGATCCCGATCTCACTCGGGACTGAAAAACCATATAAATAAATAATTACGTCTGTATTTCTTGGTTATTTTTTGTATAAGATCGCGCCATGACAAATAAAAAATCAGATAAACGATTCAGATATTGTACGATATTTTTTTCAATTTTATATCGTATGACGCTCCGCTCAGCTCGTCTGCATACAGTACGCGCAATATGTAGCCACGATACTTCAATACCACCCTGCGGTAAGATAAAACGATTAAGGAAGGGAAGTTTTTTTTCCATCATATCTATCCTTTTTTCTAATTTCTCTGTTTCTTGTACTAAAAAATCTACATGTGTTTTTGACCCAGAGAGATATGCCATGCATTGATAAAGGTTTTTTTGAATATCCGTCAGAAAAAGCTGATCTTGATGATTATGAATAAGTGCGATGATCATGCCAATGACGCTACTTAATTCATCAATTGATCCATACGCTTCAACTTGAAGATCAGACTTTGAGACTCGCCCTCCCCCAAAAACCCCAGTCATTCCCTCATCACCTGTTTTAGTATATATCTTCATATATCAGTCCAACCGACTAAAACTTATCTTCATTAACACTCTGAGAAACCGCATCCATAACACTTTTTACACCCCTCCTCATGGGC
>CAYJVA010000043.1:0-4162 GCA_964373465.1 uncultured Gammaproteobacteria bacterium | reverse complement strand
TTCTGGTGTGGGAGTGATGTTTTCTTCAGCGCGAGAACGATAGGTTTTTTGACTATTGTTTGTCCTGATAATGACAAAAGAAAAAATAAGAAGAATGAAAAGAAAAACGAGTAACAAAAATTGTCGTTTACGGAAAAAAATTCTCACAAATGTATGATAATGATTTTTTTTGCTCCTGTCAATTATTTTAACACTCTGAGAAACCGCATCCATAACACTTTTTACACCCCTCCTCATGGGCAAATGTCGCCTCGCCACATGAAGGACAAATATCAAAAGAACTTGATTTCTCAAGTTGCAGTAGAGATGGTTGAGTATCGTGAGCTACAAGCTCTATAGCATCTTTTGCCTGTCTACCGACAGGTACGAATTGACCGTTATTCTTTTGTATGATTTTTTCTTTTTCCTTAAAATGCATACTTAATATTTTTGCAAGAGCGTCTGGCAGACTACGTATACGCTCTTTTCCAAATCCAAGCACCCGTGCCCCACCGATCCCATGAAGCTGATCAATGATCTCGTCTATTCGCTCACGAGCTGATAAATGCGAAGAAAATCGCAAGGCTAAAGATACTACTCGCCCCAAGCCTTCTGCCATTGCATACACATCGCTTCCTGCTTTTCCAACATTAATAAATACTTCAAGTGGTTCATTATCACCATTTGTATTAATCGTGATAAAGGCAGTACCCACAGGAGTATTGATACGATAGGTTGATCCATGAACCACCATGGGACGTGGTTTGACATGATGTAATACACTTCCATTGTCTTTTTTTGATTTTTCAGAGGATTTTTGTTCAACCCGCTCCAACACTCCGGGACGAGATCCTTCTCGCATATATGCAATACCTTTCAATCCAAGTTTATATGCCATCGTGTATAATTTTTTTACATCATCAACCGTATGAGTTTTTGGGGCATTTACTGTCTTTGAGATTGATGCGTCAACATACTTTTGTATCACTGATTGCACTTTCACATGATCTTCTGGGGCGAGTTCATTTGCCGAGACAAACCATGCGGGCTTTTTCGCTTTTCCTGCTTTTATGTCAGCTTTATTTTTTTGATACCATGATTCATAGAGATTATGCCGAATAGTATGCGTGCCTAATCTGTCTTTTCGCACGAATTCAAACTCATATACCGGCTCAATTCCTGATGTAGTCTCTGCCAAAAGTGAGGTTGAGCCAGTTGGAGCTTGCATAAGAAGAACTGAATTGCGTATCCCTTGTTTTTTGATTGCTTTCTGAAGCTCTTGATCAAGCTCTTGAACAAAGAGACTTTTGGAGAATAATGATGCATTGAACTTGGGAAAACTCCCTTTTTCTCGGGCCATCTCACACGATGCCTCATATGCCGAATCACGGATCGTACGATATACTTTATCAATAAAAGCAAGCGACTTATCAGAGCCATATCGGAGTTGTAATTTGATCAAACAATCGCCAAGACCCATAGTCCCAAGACCAATACGCCGCTCTCCTTCAAGTTGAGTTTTTCGTATACCTTCAAACACATACGGATCCATATCAATTATATTATCTTGAAAACGAACTGCGATTTTTGTGATTTTTTTAAGGAAAGTGAAATCAAATCGGCCTTTTTTCTCAGGATCCGACACTTTGACTAATGCGGATAGGTTGATTGATCCAAGATTGCATACTCCCCATGGCGGTAATCCCTCTTCACCACATGGATTTACACAGTTTATCCTATTCCAATAGTAGTTATTATGCCATTTATTATACCGCTCCATAAATACCACTCCTGGCTCAGCTGATTTCCACGCCGCGTCCGCTATCAAATCCCAGATTTTACGAGCCTTTACTGTTTTGACCGCTTTAATTCTCTTGCCCAACTTCTTCCATACCTCAAGATCTCCATCCCATTTTGCATCATATTCTGGATCATTTGTATCAGGAAACATCAACTGCCAATCCCCATCTTTTTCAACTGCGCTCATAAAACTATCTGATACACATAAAGAAAGATTGGCGCCATTAATACGAGATAAATCTTGTTTTACCGTAATAAACTCTTCAATATCAGGATGCCAATCCCACAACATAAGCATTAGAGCGCCCCTTCTCGTTCCTCCTTGCTGAATAATATCTTTAGTTGCAAGTGAGAATAATTCTGCCCAATTACACGGACCAGATGAAAAACCATTAACTTTACGTACTCGCGCGCCCTTTGGGCGAAGGGATGATATATTGATCCCCACCCCTCCGCCATGAGCCATAATCTCAACCATCTGCTTGAGAGTATCTAATATACCTTGACGAGAATCGCCTGGACTGGGAATGACAAAACAATTATAAAAAGTTACCATGTATCCAGTCCCAGCTCCTGCTAAAATACGTCCTCCCGGTACATATTTGAAATCCTGCAGTGCATTATAAAAATGTTTTTCCCATATTTTTTGATTTTTACCTTTTTCAAACATCGAAACTGCATGTGCAACGCGACGCCACATCTGATCTGGCTTTTTTTCAAGTGGTTTTCCTTGTTTATCTTTTAACGAATAACGATCTATAAAAACTTTTTCTGCGACACCAGTAAGTTTCATAAAATAGATTATAGGTATTTATAATAATTTTTTCAGTTCTATCTCAAAATCTTCAACATCTACAAAACGTCGAAATACTGAAGCAAATCTAATATAGGCAATCTTGTCAATCTTTTTTAATTTTCGTGCAATCAGGCTTCCGATCTGATGACTCCCTACTTCTGTTGATTCTTCTTGTTTTAAATCTGTTTCAATATCGCCTGCTATTTTTTCAACCTGTTCCAGACTCACTCTGGTTTTTTCACATGATTTCAAAATTCCTTTTTTTAGTTTATCCCGGTCAAATCGCTCCCTTCTTGCATCGCGCTTCACCACAATTATAGGAAGCTGTTCAACTCGTTCGTATGTGGTAAATCTCTTTAAGCACGTACCACATCTCCTTCTACGACGTACTATCAATCCATTATCTGTTACGCGTGTTTCTACTACTTCGGTGTTTTGATGTGCGCAAAAAATGCACTTCATATATAGTGTCCTCATACAATCTAATACCCCATAAGTAAGATGTCAAGGGTAAAAAAGATATCAAAAACAATCACTTTTTTATCTCCAAGACTATCTTTACTTATTTGAAGCCTACATAAGACCTTTTTAGAAAAGACAGGAAATGTGGTCTGTATTAGTTGAACAAAACTACTTTTGAAGCTCCCACCACCTGACGGTCGCGGGTTCAATAATTACGTTTCGTCGGAGCTGAAATCCGCCGAAGCGGAAAAAAGCTCTGCATCTCACAATCTAACAATTGGGAATTTCCGCGTAGGCGGATTA
This sequence comes from uncultured Gammaproteobacteria bacterium, assembly GCA_964373465.1. Classification (GTDB taxonomy): domain Bacteria; phylum Patescibacteriota; class Microgenomatia; order UBA1406; family HO2-37-13b; genus DATDVH01. The sequence continues at coordinate 822 of CAYJVA010000043.1, read as the reverse complement.
AAATATATAGATTAAAGAAACGACAATGATCGACCATAAAAGGATAGTGATGATAAGAGGTCTGTCGTGCGTGATAATTTTTTCAGGTCGCTCTCCCTGATCTCGCTCATATAAAAGCTGTGCATACCGAGAAATACCATAGACTACTAATGGAATGGTTACCATAAACCATTTACGCGCCTCAAAATGAGGGAGTACTTCATCAAAATAAAGCGTGAATTGGGTATGAGAAAGTTGCAGATTTTCCAGAAAAGTATAAAGTGCGTATGTAATTATGGTCGTTGTTGCAAAAGTGGTCGTGAGAAAATCAAGCAAATGCTCCTTATAGAAATACAATGATGCACGCGTCTCACGACCGTGAGCAACTAATTCAGCATGACGCTTCGCGGTCGCAATAAAAAGAGAAATGAAAAAAATAGTCAAAAGAAGCCATATCTGTATGTGATACCCAGTCAAAGCCTGACCCGCAAACGCACGAAGCATGAATGAAAAAGATATGGTGAAAATATCAAGTACAGGATATTTTTTAAAATACAAAGAGTAGAAAAAATGCAAAAGTAAAAAAGTAAGAGTTATGAGGAAAAATGGAATTGATACAATCAACGCTATTATAAGAGAAAGCAAAGATAAAATAAATACGATAAAAGTCGCATCAGGAATACTCAAACTACCAGATGCGATAGGACGATACCGCTTAAACGGATGTTTACGATCATATGAATAATCAATAATATCATTTAAAATATAAGACGTAGAAGAAAGAACGCAAAAAATACAAAACCCTATGAACGTAATGACAAATAAATCAATATCAAACAATTT
>CAYJVA010000042.1:0-7358 GCA_964373465.1 uncultured Gammaproteobacteria bacterium | reverse complement strand
GAAAAAGAACATGCAAAAGTTTTTACTCAATTTTTCAGAGCGCAAAATGCATTCTCTCATTTCCCTAATGGGACTGGTAATGGTCTTTATTATGTAAAAAAATTGATAGAGACGCTTGACGGATCAATATGGTTTAGAAGTACTGAAGGAAAAGGAACAACATTTTATTTTACCCTACCTCTTGCGTTATGAACTCCTCTCTTTCATCAACTCAATATCACAAAGAATGAAAAATGCAGTTTTAAGTTGGTTTTTTAATAACGTAGTATTCTTATCATTTCCTTTGAGAGGAAAAGAGTCTTTTTTTAAAAATGGATCTATCCAGTGATAAGCAAAAGATTTTTTAAATTGTTCATCAGTGAGGTTTTTTCCTAAAACGCGATAGATACCTTTGAGTTCAGAAAGAGCTGATAGTGCTTTTGCAATCATGGTTTCAACCTGCGATTCAGGTCCTGTGAAAGAGGCATCTTGATCTATCAGTTTTTTTAATTCTTGCTTATATTCTTCTCTGGTTTTCTCATATCCTTTTTCTTTAAGATACTCTTGAGTGAATTGGGAAAATTTTTGAAGATGATCTTGACGTACTTCTTTACTAATAGGAATAGAATCATTTTTCTTATGTATTTCTTTTAGCGCGTCTTCAAGCCACTGACGAGCTTCGGGAGATACTGCTTTTCTCCTATATGAAGGATTTGTAAAAACCCCTCCTCTTCGTATTATTTTATATTCATTTTGGTTCATTGGCAATCTTGCATAACCAATATTTATAGTAGCCATATTATCATCATGTGGATCTAACAACCCACCCATATTATTAAATTTATAGGAATTATAAGAATTTTTTTTATCTTCAATGTCTAATATAGAAATATAAAAATCAGATTCAAGTATATTTTTGTATGAAGTCCACAGGTAGTCTAATATTGCATTCGCTTTATCTTTATCTTCCCCTTCCGATACGTTTCCTTCGAGTGTTTTAAATGAACCATAAAACACCTCCCCGCAAGTTAAGACTGTATCTATACAACTACTATACCCATCATTGTCAGGAGCTATACTTTTGAATATAGCTTTCAAACTATTCAACCAATTAAATTGAGTTTTAATGAATGAAGATTCGATCTGAGGAATTTTTTTGAAAAGCATATCGCTCTCATGAAAAAAAAGATTATGCAATTTTTCTAAACCCTGTATCATATTGACTCCATAATCCAATGAATTCTCGGGTGGATTATAGTCCTTAAATTTATTTTCTATGTCAGTAAAGGAAAATTCTTCTTTTAAAGGAGTGGGTTTTACTGAATTTTCCATATAAGTTATTTTATTTTCAGTGTGCTATTTGCATATACACTTCCTCATAATCATCCACCATCTTCTCAACAGTGAAATTATGCGCCGCGTGCTGTCTGCACGCCTTTCTCATCAGCCTATATTTTTCTTCAGGCATTGTATACATTCTTTCAACAGCTTCTTTAAATCCCTCAACGCCAGTTTTTTTTATGATCCAATCTCCCCTCACTTCATCATCATTTATGATGTACCCAGTCTCTCCATCGCGTATCACCTCAGGCACTGAACCTTTGGCATAGGCAATCACGGGTGTTCCGCATGCCATAGCCTCAACCATCACTATTCCAAACGGCTCATCCCAATGAATGGGAAAAAGAAGCGCCTTTCCACTGCGCAAAAAATCTGATTTGTCTTTTATATTTTTGACTTCGGTTGAAAGCGCGCATAACAAAGTATTACATAAAGGTTCTATTTCTTTTTTAAAATAGTCAGCATCTCCTTCATCAAGAAAATAGATGGCATGCAGTTTTTTTTCTGTTTGTTTGGCTACTTCAATCGCCGTGTCAAGTCCTTTTGTCGGCGTCACGCGTCCAAACCACAACAAATCTTCTCCCCCCGCATCGTCATAATCAAATTCTGAAAGAATAATACCGTTATAAATGGTTTTTGCATAATTTAAGTCTGGCAAGCCTTCTCGCTGTTTATCTGAGATTGAGACATAGGGAATATGGGAAAATTTCTTGAGCATCTTTCTGCCTGAATCTGCGATATCATACTTACTTTCTGAATCGTTTTTCATATATGAACCGTGAAGTGTATAGAGAAAAGGCGTCTCGGTGAAATGAGAGAAAAAAAGAGCCAATCGGCCTGAATGATTGTGAATGATATCAAATTTTTTCTTTGATCTGCTGAAAAAATGATACAGATGGTTCAACATATTGTATGGATTAAGCTTCAGAGGAAGATTATTGCCAAGAGCTTTTTTATAGTAAAAATCCAGGTGAGCTGAGGTTTTTGAGTCGCCAGTCGCAAAAAGCGTCACATCATGACCTTTTCGTACCATTCCTTCGGCAATGATTGAGACTACTCGTTCAATACCGCCATATCCGACAGGCGGAACTGCAATCCATGGTGGTGAAATAAGCGCAATTTTCATATATTAATCAAAAAGCGTTTTATTGATAAAATTAATCCCCCATTGATAGATATTTCTCACCTTCAGTTCATCGCGCATTTTCATATTACGTCGCTTTTTTTCCTCCTTTTCCATGGTCAGACTCTGATATATCGCATCAGCGCCCATCTCCCTATCATATGGATTGATCTGTATTGCATGACGCAAATCCTTTGAGGCTCCGGCAAACTGCGAAAGCACAAGCATACCTCGTGATGAGTCGCATGCTAACACAAACTCCTTTGCGACCAAATTCATACCATCGTCCAAAGGAGTGACTAGACAACAATCTGCACTCCGATAATAGGAAATTACTTTTTCTCGCGGAAGGATTTTTAAATTAATATGCAAAGGCTTCCATCCGCTTTTTGAATATTTCCAGTTGACCTTTTCAATAAGATCGGTCACTTCTTTTGCATACTGCCGATATGTAGGGATATGTGATCGGGAAGGAGCAGTAATACCAAAATAGACAAACTTACCGATAAATTCTGGATATTTATCCAAAAACCGATCAATCATCTTGATTCGTTCTATCAAACCCTTTGTATAATCTAATCTATCAGCGCCAATAGCCACATACTGTATATCAATACCAAAGTCTTTTTTGATCAATACTCTTCCTGATAAATCTTTATTTTTAGCAGTCAAAATCTCATGATAATCAATGCCAGCAGACAGATCTTCAATCCGGGTTTTATGATTGTGATACATCACCCATGATTGCTCACTATCATTTTGCGCCTCAAGCTCGCGTTGCATACATTGAAAAAAGTTCTGCACATGATATCCGCGATGAAACGATACAAAGTCGCTTCCTAATAGTCCTTCAAGTATTTGTTTTTTCCATGGATTCACCCGATAAATCTCATAAGTTGGCCAGGGAATATGCCAGAAAGTGCCAATACGTATATCTTTACCAGACTCACGAAGTAATCGTGGAATAAGCGCAAAATGATAATCATTCACCCAGACAAACGCTTTTTTTCCACCAATTTCCTCAAGTATTGCGTGAGCAAATTTTTCATTCACCGCTTTATAATAGTCCCACCATGACTCGTCAAAAAGAGGCTTGACAAAGACGGCGTGACACAGTGGCCATAAAGTCTGGTTTGCAAATCCATAATAATATTTATCCACTTCTTTTTTTGATAAAAAAACTCGTCTCAACGTGTATGACTCCTCACCAGGTGGTACCCTAATCCTTCCGTGTTCATCAACTGTCTCAGCATCTCCATCGCCTCCGGCATGCGCCACATAGGTGCCGTGAGATGCGCGTGCAATTAAATCAAGAAGGGTATGCACGCCTCCAGCAGATTGCATCAATCGTACTCCTTCGGGAGTCTTGATATGAAGAAATGGTTCTCTATTAGACGTAATGATAAAAACACGGTCTTTGAGATTTTTTTTGATAAATTGTTCAAGATCAGCTTTATTGGTCATACTATATGAATACTATTGTATCATACAAAAAAATAAGAAAAATGTAGAGATTCATTATCATAATTTCAATATCAAGCCAAGACATTCTTTACATATTTTTCAACCTCTTTTTCCAAAAAAGACTTGATTTGGGACGGAGTAAAAGAATCTTTTATAAAAGTTGTATCTTGTATAGGCACATCTTTAAAATAAGTCAATTGCGCCAAAAACAATTTTTGATTAAACCCACCGCTGAATTTTTTTTGAGCAAAACCAATAATGTCTCCCAATGAATATCTTTTCCTTTGGAGAAAGAAAAATAAATCTACATAATCCCGCCATGCGTTGCGTCTGCCAATCGTATAGGCTTTGTTTGCGATTAAATCTTCAAGATGAAACAAATTAATGCAATTTGTTTCAATTATTGGTCTAATCGTAGGAAAAGGATGCCAGACAAAGCTCACTTCCACTCCTTGATGAGTGACGACAGCAATCATTTCAGAAGTTTTAATTTGAAGTTTGGTTGATTGACCAAAAATTTTTCTTGTCCGATAAAAAAGCATTGTAGAAATTTCTTTATCCGCAAAACAATCAAAATCATACGAGTGGCGATGACCAATCTGAAGCATAATAGCAGTGCCTCCACCGAGAACAAAATTACTCTTAAAAGCTTTCAGTTTTTGAAAAATTCTCTGTCGCTCTGGATCTAAGAGGTTGAAATATTGAGGTAACATAGGCATTTTCGTCAATATTTTTTTGCTTTAAGTCAAGCACATAATTTTTAACAAATTCATACATATAACCAGGATAACTTTTATACGGTTGCTTTAAAAAAATATTGATTACTTCTTTTTTAGGATAAACGCTCAAGAGCCATTTTAAGTCAATCAACGTGCCATAAATTAAAATCTGATGGATAATATAACTCTTATTTTTTTTGATATCCAATCTATCAATATTCACTGACCACAAAACCGACTGCAATCTTTTAGGAATCTTTGTTTTTTTCATCTTTTTTATTTTCTCTCAAATACAGTATACTAAACATATGAAAATCGCGCAAGTGGCACCACTTTGGGAAAATATACCTCCGCCGCTTTATGGCGGGACTGAACGGATCGTCTCAAGTGTCACTGAAGGATTGGTTGCCAAAGGACATGACGTCAGGCTTTTTGCCGTAGGCACATCTCAAACTTCAGCACAATTAGTGTCAATTTATCCCCGACCTCTTTTTCGCGATCATATCCCATGGACCAATATCATGTATCCACTCTTAAATATCACCCAAGCATTTGACCGTGAAAAAGAATTTGATATCATCCATATGCATCTGAATAAGTCAAGCGATTATCTTGCGCTCCCGCTTGCCCGTTCGATAAAACATAAAGTGGTTTTTACTCTTCATTTCCCCTATCCTATTGCGCAAAACCGAGAGGATAGACATAAGGTTTTTCAAAAGTATAAAGAGCTCAACTATATCTCAATATCCGACTCCCAACGCCGTGGTGGAGAAAATATTAATTGGATTGCGACAGTCTATAACGGTATTGATCTGGCCCCTTTTACCTTAAACCTCAATCCTCAAAACTATCTTCTGTGGATGGGCAAGTTCAATCCAGATAAAGGAACAAAGGAAGCCATTGAAGCAGGAAAAAAATCCGGACGTAAAATACTTATCGCAGGCGCCATTGATAATCTAGAAGGCGCTGATTTTGAGTATTGGAAAAATGAGGTAAAACCACTGATTGATGACAAACAAGTTGTGTTTGTCGGCGAGATTGACGACGTCAAGAAAAATGAACTCTGTGGCAATGCCTATGCTTTTTTAAATCCCATTCAGTGGAATGAGCCCTTTGGGCTCGTTATGGTTGAGGCCATGGCAACCGGAACACCAATCATCTCTTTTCCCAATGGCGCGGCGCCAGAACTGATCAAAGAGGGAGAGACTGGGTATTTAGTTCATTCTGTTGATCAGATGGTTGAGGCGATTGAAAAAATAGATAAAATAGATCGCAGGACCTGTCGTACTCATGTAGAGACTCATTTCACCAAAGAAATCATGACTGAGAATTATGAGAAAGTCTATAGAAAAATTCTCTTTCAAATGTAATTTTTTTTCCGATTGATTCAAAATACTAACTTCCAGATGTCTTGGCAGACTAAGATTGAGACATCAACTCTTTTCCATATCGTATCAACTCACTCAGTGAATTTCTTTAAGGGTCTATTCCTTGTATCCGCGATGGGTATAATTATAAGGCTGTATGTTTTTCTTGCAATAAAAAATTTTCTATCATAGATTCAGCCCGCGTGATATCCAAAAAAAAAGCAGCGTTTTTTACTTCTAATTTCAATTGATTAACACTATCTATAAGTTCTCTATACAAATATGGTTTTCTATGGTTTTCTTCTGGACTATAACGATAGACTAAATTTGTTAGTAAGAATAATTCTAAATGATGCAAATTGCCAGTAATATCTACCCTATGAAGTGCTTCCAAATGTTGAGATTGTCCATTTTTCTTCCATCTATCATCATGGAAGATAAGATCTCTGAATCCTGCTCCTGATAGAATTGTTTTTAAAATCATTTTCCCTATTCTTCCATTTCCATCAAGAAAAGGATGAATTCTTTCAAAAACATAATATGCCCAAGCGGCATCTTTAATTATACTGCGAGATCTCTCTACGGGACTATATGGTAAAGATTGCATAATTGCATCAAGCTTATTTGTATACAAACCCATTGCATAGCTTACATCTATGCCAGAAACCGACTCAAAAACCATAGAATGATTTTTACTGTGTGAAAGACCACTAATGTCTATATCTTCATTTCTATAACTCCCTGGAGATGAAGGAATAAGTCCTTTTTTATAATAATCTTCTTCTGATCCTGAAAATAATTCTTGATGCAGGGATTTAATGATATAGCTTGAGGGAATAGTTTCTCTCTCTTTCTTCCATATCTTAATGATCCTTTGACATTTGTATGATCCTCCTAAGGTATTAGTATGCTTTTCATATTCATCCGTAACTATTTCACTCATGACAGTCGCGTATTATTTTTAAGTTTTGTTTCTGTTATTTGATCATAGTTCAAACCCCAAAAGTTAAAAACTTTTTCTACTTGTTTAAGTTTCAATTTTCCATTTAAGATCAATATACTTTTCAATTGGTTTTGTTTTTCAGGATTTCTTTTTATTTCTTGATATATATCGGATTCGTTAAAATCGCTTGAAAAATCGGCGATAAGCTCTTGTGCTACAGGAGGTAAAGTATTAACCCATTTATAGAATGATTGCAATTCTTTTTTGTTGTTTAATTCTTTTATGTCGGTTTTTTTTTCAATATATTCAACATTCATATTTTGTGATTTCTGAACATTCATTATACAAAACCCCTCTGTAGTAGTCAAATTCTACCAGAAAATTTATTATACCCATCGTAGTCCCGCCATGTCGGGACGTAC
>CAYJVA010000041.1:0-7375 GCA_964373465.1 uncultured Gammaproteobacteria bacterium | reverse complement strand
CGCTGAAAGATGAGTCTATTTGTTGCAATCTCATCTGAAAGCGGTATACATTATCAAAGGGAGAATCCCCCTACTATTGGTATTATCGGGGCATATTACCGGATGAGAGAAACGGTTTTCCCTATCAATTAGAGTTCCCAAACAATCTTAAAAAAAGGAGAAATGAATTGAGTCAGATTTTTGAAATTTTGACCGGTACGTTTATTGCTGAAGAATATGGCAATGCAACGACAGGAAAAAGAAACATTATTCAGGAAGAATATCATGATCCAGATATAGACTGTATGGTTTCTACTATTATCAAAGTCTGTGATCAAAAAAGAGCAAAAGCAGAAAAGAATAATTTTAAACTTTTAGCTTCATGGGGATTACCCGTACCTCAAGTGTATGAGTTACATGAGCATGGCATACGGGTTGAGGATCTTACTGATGGAGGTCAAAATCAACTCATAATGGATGAATTTTATGGTTTTGAAAATCTATTAGACGCTGTAAAGAATGGGATAGACCTCAAGGAAGAATTAAAACTATATGGGGAAATCTTGAAAAGTAAAGGAGTAAACATAACAAAGTTAAAAAGAGTTTTTGGTCTTGTGTTGGATACACAGACGAGAAAAGGCTCGCTTTTTTTTGTTGATGTAGATCATATTGTGCTTTGAATGTTTTTCCTTTTATATAAGCGCCAAGAAAGAATCATGATAACCAAAACCCCAAAAATAACCATCAGTTTTCCCGGAATGACGTAAAATTGATATGAAGAATGTAATGTTGTTATTGTTTCTTTGGTATGTGGATTATGAATGGTAATGTGTGCAGTTGCGATATATTTACCAGGCAAAAAAAATCGTAGAGTGCTTTTTGTCAATGGGATTGTTTTCGTTGATTCGCTCAAAATAAGAGAGGGTATGAAAGAAGTCTCTGAAGAAAATCCAAATATGTTTTTTACGGTTAATATCCCATTTGATGAGATAAAGTTACGACCGTCATTTTTTATAAATACTTCTGGACGTATACTGTCAAATGAATCAAATATGCGTGTTGTGCGAAAAGTCGGATATGATGATCCGTCAAGTGTGAATGAATTAATTAAAGGTTCTGAATTAATATTGCCATTTTGACTGACAGTAATGAAAAATGTACTTGTGAGTCCTGCTTTAATCCGTGCGATCAGTGATTTTTCATCAGTATTTCCAACTGGTTCATTGTAGGCTACAAAAGCATAATAGTAATCATGTTGAGGTGTATTTTCATTTGCCGAGACCGTTATCTTCAGTTTTTTCTTTTTTTTTGAGTTGAGAAAAAAGCTTTGATCATTTTTTGTCCCTTCTGGTGATGAAAAATGAATAGTTATATCGTTTTGATCATGTTCTTTGAATATCTTTTGCTCATCAATTGAGTCAAATTGATAGATATGAAATGAAAAGGATGAAGGATCTCCCCAATTGGTTAATTCGTATACGAGGTCAACACTTTTCCCTGGCTGAATGAGGAGCTGTGTGTACGAGGGAGAAAGAGAGATATTTATAGCACTTGTGCCCTGTGTGTTCTCTTTTGCGTACACAGGATAAAACCATGCAAGAGGCACAATCAAACCCATGACGAGTAATACACGTATGCTGAAATGATATTTCATATGTCTTAAAAATCTGGATATGCAATAATATGTATAAGAGCCTGATAAGTGCCTGTTGGCTGATGAGGAGGAGGAAGCGCTTTCAGTATGAGCTGATAGGTATTTTTTTTAGATGAAAAATCTGATTGTGCGATATTAATAGGCGTTGGAGAAAATGGTCGAAAATGAAAACCATTCTCAAAATCTTTATCACTATACACTCCTTTGACAGAATATCCAAAACCATAAGTTGAAGACGAGCGCCATGGGTAAGCTTTATGGGGAGTGCAGGGGTTATTTTTCATGTCGCACCGTGTATTGGCAATGACGGATGAACCGTCAAAATTAGCAAATGGCTTTGGCATGAATGTTTTAAGTGTATACAATCGTGAATTTGGAGGGCTGATAGTGATGGATGCTTTTTGAGTAGACAGAAGATCAAGCACATTTTGTGAGAGGGTTATAGTAAAGAGATTTTTATCAGTACGTGATGAGAGAATATATCCTTTTTGCGCAAATGAATGGTGAATAATTGAGGTAGTTGTTTGAGGTCCTTTTTCTGACGGGTCTGTCTCTATACGATATTGCGAGGATTCAAAAGTGAGAGCACGCGTAGGATGGGGAAAATTAAAAATTAAAATATAAAATATAAAATATAAAATATAAAAAGCCTTGTTATTTTTTATCATATTCAGTGATGAGGTTGTTTATTTTTTTCTGAAGGTCTTCATTTTTTCGTCTGAGAATGATAATATCTTTTTTTTGTTCAAGAATTTTCTGATATTCTTCTCCCAGAAAGACAGCAAAAGGACTGATAAACGCAAGAGAAAAAAGAGGGAGAAGATCAGTGATTGTTTGATTGGGAGGAACAGAGAGAAGATAGGCGATGATCAGACCATAAGATGTAGCGAAAGAGACGAAATGTTCAAGAAGAAGAGCAAGAGCAAAAATAAGACAATACAGGAGAAAAAAAAGCGGGGAGTGTATTTTTCCCGTCGTATTGACAACCATAATAACTATGATGGTAAATAATACTGAGTCAATCAGACGGTGTTGAAAAAAAGGCGGTTTGAGCGTTGCTTTTATGATACTGTAGATTGCAAGAACAAGCAAAACAAAGAATAGTTCATACTGATAGAGGGGTGTTTGGATAAAAAAGGAAATAAGAATGGCACAAATAAGAATAAAAGCATGTATGCTTTGTATCAACATAGATACAGTATAGGATATAAAATCAATCTTGACAAACAACTTATAAAAAACTACACTATTTTTAATTATTTATTTATACCGTTTGAATCGGTGTTACTTATTTATATTTTTATGCACACAAAACTTTCCCCACAAACCTTTTCGTCTGCGATTTTTAAGATGGAAGGCATATCCAAGAAAACCATTGAAGATCACTTAAAACTTTACCAAGGATATGTGAATAAATATAACGAGATTATGGAAAATCTCTCATCGCTTTCCGACGAAGACTATACGAAAGCACACCAGACGTATTCGTATATTCGCGCACTGAAAGTGGAGCTGACGTTTGCGTATGGAGGCATTGTGAATCATGAGATTTATTTTGGACATCTTGGTGGTTCAGGCGGAGAGCCAAAAGGGCAATTATTAGATCAGATTAAAAAAGATTTTGGTTCATTTGACCAGTTCAAAAAAGATATGAAAGCGACTGGTATGGCCGCGCGCGGATGGGTATGGTTGGGATGGAATCATCGGTTGAACACATTGTTTAATTATTTAGGTGACGCGCACAATACCTATCCAGTCTGGGAGACGCATCCATTAGTGGCGCTTGACACGTATGAGCATGCGTATTTTACCGATTATGGCGTCAATCGCGGATCCTATATTGATGCATTTTTTGAAAATGTAAATTGGAATGTGGTTGAGAAAAATTTTGATAAGGAAGGATGTTGTGGTGATAAAGAAGAATGTCGTTGTGGAAAAGAAGAATAAAGATGAAAGATATACTCATTACAAAACTCATTCAGAAAGAAGAAAAACGGCAAAAAGAAGGAATTGAGCTTATTCCTTCGGAAAACTATGCTTCTTTGGAAGTGCGACAGGTTTTATCTTCGGTTTTTGTGAATAAATATTCTGAAGGATATCCTCAGAAGAGGTATTATGGGGGAAATGAATACGTTGATGATGTAGAGATATTAGCTCAGGAGCGTGCGAAAAAATTGTTTCACGTCCCATTTGTGAATGTTCAACCGTATTCTGGCTCTCCTGCGAACCTCGCTGTGTATCTCGCTGTATGTAGCCCAGGAGATGTCGTCATGGGGCAGGCGTTGACCGCAGGTGGGCATCTGACGCACGGACACTCAGTCTCGGCAACGGGCATATTTTATAAAACGATTCAATATAAATTAAAAGTCAAAAGTCAAAAGTCAAAAGTCCCGAGTCTAAAGACCCGAGTCGAAAATCAAAAGACTAAAACCAAAGATCAAGAATTAATGGACTTATTTGATTATAAAGAGATAAGAAAGTTGGCAAAAGAAAATAAACCAAAACTTATTTGGGTTGGGGCCACGGCGTATCCTTTGAAATTCAAATACGAAAAGTTTGCTGAAATTGCTGATGAAGTGGGCGCGTATTTAGTCGCCGACATTGCGCATGTTGCCGGCTTGATCGTAGGTGGGGTTCATCCGTCGCCTGTTGACGATGTTCATATTGTGACTACCACGACACATAAAACTTTACGCGGTCCCCGAGGCGCCATGATCATGGTGACTGAAAAGGGCATAAAAAAAGATCCGGATTTGCCAGATAAAATAAACAAAGCTGTTTTTCCTGGACTTCAAGGTGGTCCTCATGATAATCAGACAGGCGCTATTGCAGTTGCTTTATATGAAGCTGAAAAGCCCTCATTTCAGACGTATGCGCGACAGATTGTGAAAAATAGTCAGACATTGGCACACGTATTATTAGAAGGTGGTTTGACATTGGTTGGGGAGGGGAGTGAAAATCATCTTATTTTAGTTGATCTGACTGCGACATTAGGAAAAGGCGGAGGAGTGTTTGCGCAAAAAGCTTTAGATATGGTTGGTTTAACGGTGAATAAAAATACTGTACCTGATGAGCCCTCGTCTCCTTTTTATCCGTCAGGGATACGGCTTGGCACGCCAGCCGCCACCACGCGAGGGATGAAAGAAAAAGAGATGAAGTGTATTGGCACAATTATTCTTGAGGTGATTGAGTTGATCAAGTCATATCGTCTGCCAGAGAAAAAAGAAGAGAGAAGAGAATATATCAGGGAGTTTGAGAAGAAAATAAAGGAGAGTAAAGAGCTTATATCTTTAAAAAAACAGGTGAAAGAACTTGCTTTGAGATTTCTCTTGCCTTGATTTTATCTGATTCTTGAATAGGGAAAGTGATCATGGGACGGAAAGAATAATACATTCGTTTATCGTCAAGAGATGTAAATTCAATCCGAGAAAGACCCTTGTTTTGTGAATCCCTGTTCGTTCCCCCACATAACAAAGCACGTTTGTATTTAGGATTAGATAATTTGTCTTCCATCCATTCCCATTGTTGCCAAAAAATATCAACTGTTTTATTCCATTCTGGGTGGAAGAGATTGCCTATAATATTACGTTCTATGAATCGGGGGAGTCGAACCATTTTTTTTGATATTTCAAACATTTCCGCAATCGCTGGATTTACCGCTGTATATATCTCATTCCATGTTACACCACTACGCGAAGTAAGCGATAAATTACCTGTATAATATTTTTTGCTTGGTACATAAATTTTCCCTTTGTTTCTTAATGATTCAAATATTTTCGGTAGTGGATTTGAAATAGGAAATTCATGATTGCTTTGAGTATTATCAATTAAAAACCACATTTCATACAATTGATTTGAATCTTGAGGTAACTCGCCTGATTTTATCAATCGGAAAAAATAATCTTCCGGTTTTATACCTTTTCCCGGCCACTTTGATTCTTGTGTAAACTCCCTTTCGGGAAAATAATGAGGTTCAAGAGTGGTATATCCTTTTTCATGCGCTCTGTCCAACACTTCAAAAAGTTCATTGGGAGGAAGTGGAATATCTTTTTTTTTCCATGCTTCTTGTTCTGTACTCATTATCTCGGGAAGATTATATTTCTCATGCATTTCTTGAATAGAGAGTTGGTCTTTTGTGTTTTTGCCAATAAGTCTTTCTGACATATAAACGGTATTATATAAAAACTATAAGCGTTTGTCAAATTCTGAACGATTACCTAAAGGATTATCCAATAAAGTATTTTTCATGAGTTCACTTTTCAGTTACTCTTCACATTCCTGAATCACTATCAGTATTAAGTTAAAATCTGTGTTAAAATAGAGGTATGATACCTCATATAAAATTCAGGCAAGCTCTTTTTTGGGATACAGACCCTCAAAAGCTTGATATACAAAAGCATGCAAAATATATAATTGAACGAATTATGGATCTTGGCAATGAGAATGAAGCTCGGTGGATGCGACGATATTATTCTCAGTCGCTCCTTGCGGAGGTAGTAAAAAAGTCAAGAACTTTAGGGTCAAGTAGTAGAACATTATGGACAGTACTCACCAGCAGATAAAACTTAACTTTACCCACATACCCGCTCTTACTCAAAAAGCGCTTGATCTGTTATCCAAGCAAGAGTGGATACTGAAAAATGATTGGTATTTAGCAGGAGGCACAGCATTAACATTGCAATTTAATCACAGAACATCTGTTGATCTTGATTTTTTTACTCATCATAAAGATTTTGATGCAGGATTTATTTCAACGGCATTGCTCCCATATAAATGGCTCATAACGCGCACAGATAAAGGAACATTGTATGGTGAGTTAGGAGGAGTGAAAATCAGTTTTATTGCATACCCGTTCTTTGTTCCGAAGAAGCCATTTATTACTCACAGAGGTATAAATATTCTTGATGCACGAGATATCGCAGTAATGAAAATAATCGCAATCAGTCAGAGAGGAAAAAAACGGGACTTTTTTGATCTCTACTGGTACATAACGCAACGAGAACCACTATTGGATATCGTTGAGCGTGTAGCCACTCAATACCCACATCTAGAACATAACTATCACCATATTGTAAAAAGCCTTATGTTTTTTGAAGAAGCAGAAGAAGATCCGTCGCCACACATATTCTTTGATACAACATGGGAGCAGGTGAAGCAACATTTTAGTACGATCATTCCTGATGTTGCAGATAAACTTTTTTGAGTAACTATAAATGATTGAGTATGGAAAATTAAAAGTTGAAAGTCAACCCCGATTAAATCGGGGTCAAAAGTTAAAAGTCACTTTGAAAATAAAAATTATTCAATTTGAAGTTCTATTGAAGGACTCATGGTGGACTTACGGAATAAAGAGCTTGTTGTATTGAGAAAAAAGGTAAAAACTATGGCGATAGGTTTTCCTGTTGGGTAAAAGAATTTTTATGTTGGTTTTATTATTGATAGAATCGTATTATATATTTTAGTGGCAAACGTCAATTTTTCTTGTCTGTATTTTTTTACATCAACTTCTATACCATTTATTTTTATTCTATCACCATCTAAAAAAGTGCTAAACGGCCGGTCATAATCTAAAACTCCTCCTTCAATGTCTTTTTTTATTTGTATAGAATTGTCAGTGTAAATATAATTTTCTTCATATTGGAATGCACCCGTAAATCTATTGATTATATATCTGTCGTTTTTATTGTTTGTTATGGACGGGTACATAGGTAACACTTCTTTTAACTGATAACAACTATTATA
>CAYJVA010000040.1:0-7392 GCA_964373465.1 uncultured Gammaproteobacteria bacterium | reverse complement strand
GCTCTTCCGATCTGGATTTAACAAACATGATGGTCGGGTAGCACTATCAAAACTTGATAAGAAACTATCTATTGAGGATAAAATTAAAAAAGCAATACGTTTGATAACAAATAAAAAATAAAATATAAAAGATAAAAAAATGAAAAATGAGAATGTTTCGCTTGAATCACAATTAAGACCCAAGAGTCTACGAGATTATATTGGTCAGAGGAAAATAATACAATCTTTACAACTTTTTGTTGATGCTGTACTCAAGCGAGGAAGTGTGGCAGAACATATATTATTGTATGGACCACCGGGAATTGGGAAGACAACTCTTGCGCATATTCTGGCTCAAGAGTTGAAGGGTGAATTGAAAATCACATCAGGTCCTGCACTTGAAAAAAGTGGCGATCTTGCGGCTATCCTCACCAATCTTAAAGACAATGATGTACTTTTCATTGATGAGATCCATCGTATGCCAAAAACAGTTGAGGAGACATTATATCCTGTCATGGAGGAGTATGTATTGGATATTGTCATCGGCAAGGGCCCTTCGGCTCGTACTGTGCGTCTTCCCATACCACAGATTACCATCATAGGCGCAACAACCAGAATAGCGCTTCTTTCTGCCCCTTTGCGAGATCGTTTTGGTATGATTCTTCGCCTTGATTTTTATTCTGATGAAGAAATGCTTGACATTGTGCTGAGATCAGCTGAGATATTGAAGCTTCCGACTGATAAAAAATCTGCTCGGATGATCGCTGAAAGATCGCGGAGAACTCCCCGACTCGCCAATCGTATTTTAAAGCGCGCTCGCGATCTCTATGAAGTCGGTAAACATACAAAAGTAAATGAAGTAGTAATCCGCCAATTGTTTTCTATTCTAGAGATTGATACTATTGGATTAACTTTCATGGATAAAGAGTACTTACGCGCAATAGCAGATAAATTCAGTGGCGGTCCAGTCGGCGTCTCGACTCTTGCCGCGTCGCTTTCTGAAGATAGGCAAACAATAGAGGATTTTATTGAACCATATCTTATTCAAATCGGTTTTATCAAAAAAACCACAAAAGGGCGGGTATTGACAGATGGCGCATATCAGCATCTTGGGGTATCTTCTCCAAAAGATCGCATAGATCAGGAGAGAATTGTTTGATATAATAGAGTAAGTTAAAAATTAAAAGTCAAAAGTTAAAAGTAATAAGAAATTTTTAATTTTTCATTTTTAACTTTTAATTTATATTGCCGCGGTGGTGAAATTGGTATACACGCAGTCTTGAGGAGGCTGTGGGGCAACCCGTGAGAGTTCAAGTCTCTCCCGCGGCACAAATGGCGATATGTGAGGTCGGTTAGCTCAACCCCGATTGAATCGGGGTCAATTGGCAGAGCGTTGTATTTGTCTGTTGGCAGACAGGTTTACACCTGCACGCCACAATGAGCCCATAGCTCAATTGGCAGAGCGTTCGGTTTACATCCGAAAGGTTGATGGTTCAAATCCATCTGGGCTCACAAGAGACGAATGAAAGGTGTGGTTGCACATGTTGGGGGTTCAAGACCTCCGAATCGGAGGTTAAGTCCTTCACCGGCCACACTTTCATCGCAGGAATATGTTTTTACTGAGGTGCCATACTTATCACACCTCCAAGGTGAGATGTTTTTTTTCTATTGTAATCTTATCTTTTTTTTATTAAGATACTCCAATCATGAAGCTTATCATTGTAGAATCACCCACCAAAGCAAACACATTTAATAAATTTCTGAAAAAAGGCGAATATCATGTGGAGGCGACCTTGGGACATGTCCGTGATCTGGCTGAAAAAAATATGTCTCTTGATCTGAATAAGGATTTTGCCCCCACGTATGAGATAGTAAAGAAAAGATCAGACGTCATCGCTCGCGTCAGATCGTATGCAAAAAAAGCAGAAAGTATCATATTAGCGACCGACTCAGACCGTGAAGGAGAGGCCATATCATATCATATTGCCTATCTTTTAGGGTATATTAAAGAAAAATGGCCGAAAAGCACCATTAAGAAAACCGCAAAACTTCAACGTATTGTATTTCACGAGATCACAAAAGAAGCGCTTGAAGAAGCATTACATCATCCTCGTTCATTAAATATTGATCTTGTGGATGCTCAACAAGCGCGCCGTATTCTTGATCGTATTGTTGGATATAGATTATCCCCTCTTTTATGGAAAAAAATGGGCAAACGTTGGCTTTCGGCAGGTCGTGTGCAGACATCTGCATTACGATTTATTGTTGAAAGAGAGAAAGAAATAAATGAATTTAAAAAAGAACCTTTTTTTAAAATATTTGTTTTATTTTTTACCGACAAAGCCAAAAAAAACACTGATGAATTCAAAGCAGAGTTGATCGCGCGTCATGACATACGTTATCAAAAAAGTAATACTATTCAACTTTTTGATGGCGAATATACCTATTCCAAGACAACCATACTCAGCGCAAATGTTGATGATATAGTAAAAGATATCAACTCTGATATGTTTAAAGTGTCTGACGTAGTCGTCCGATCTGTCAATCGGTTTCCTTCCCCACCTTTTATGACTTCATCACTTCAACAGGAAGCATCTCGCATTTTTGGTTTTTCGGCGCGTGTTACCATGCAACTTGCGCAAGGCCTTTACGAAAAAGGAGTGATCACCTATCATCGCACTGATTCGGTGAACATGTCGGAAAAATTTTTAGAAAAAGCGCAACAATTTATACGCAAAAAATACGGAGAAGAATATAGTCTTTCAACGCATCGGTTGTTCAAAACCAAATCCAAATTAGCGCAGGAAGCGCATGAAGCAATACGTCCAACTGATGTATATTTGAAAATGGCAGAACATACTGAGTTTAACTCACGCCAAAAAAAATTGTATGACCTTATTTTTAAGAAAGCAATCGCAAGTCAGATGAAAGAAGCTCTCATAGAAACAAATAAATTAAAAATAATAAGTGGAAAAGGTTATCTTTTTGAGACTCAATGGGAGCGAGTACTTTTCCCGGGTTTTTTGATTCTGTATCCGCAAAGCAAAAAACAAACAGATGAAGAATATAAAAAAATAAAGTTAATTGTTGGTGATCGGGTTTTTTTGAGAAAGTGCGATCAAAAACCGATAGATACTACTCCCCCGCCACGATATAACGAAGCCTCGCTTATTAAAACTCTTGAGGAAAAAGGGATTGGAAGACCGTCTACCTATGCGCCTATCATATCAACTATGCAAGATCGCAATTATACTGAAAAGCGAGATAACCGTTTTTATCCCACTTTTTTGGGAACTGCAGTCTGTGATTATCTATCTTCTGCGTTTGAGGAGATTTTCAAAATTGATTTTACTGCTCATCTTGAGGAGGATCTTGACGGGATTGCAGAGAAAAAAAAGAACATGATTGCTACGCTTCATTCTTTTTATGATCCATTTGCCCTATTACTTGACAAACAACACAAAGCAGAAGGACATATTAATGTTGAACAAAAAACCAATGAAAAATGTCCAAAATGCGGTCATTATTTAGTATTTCGCTATTCAAAGTTTGGCAAGTTTTATGGATGTTCGGCATACCCAAAATGTACCTTTGCTAAAGGATATAAAGAAGCGATCTCCACACCATGCCCACAATGTGGAGGAAAAATAGTTATTAAAATAACAGGAAAAAAAAGAAAATTTTATGGATGCGTAAATTATCCACAATGTACCTTTGCGGCATGGAAATTGTATCAAATTCAAAACAAATGAGACATAAATATATCTTTATTTCTGGTGGAGTGATATCAGGATTGGGTAAAGGCATTACCGCCTCGTCTCTTTCTCTTCTTTTACAGTCTTCTGGATATACAGTCATCCCTATAAAATGCGAAAATTATCTCAATATAGATGCAGGGACAATAAACCCCATAGAGCATGGCGATCCATTTTTATGTGAGGATGGGACTGAGGCTGATATGGATATTGGCTCATACGAGAAATTTTTAGGGCGTAATATGGAGCGAATGAATTTTGTGACTATGGGTCAGATATATAAAGAAGTGATTGAAAAGGAGCGTCGTTTTGAATACATGGGGGAGGATGTGCAGGAAGTGGTACATATCACTGGAGAGATCATTAAGCGGATACAAGGAGCGATTGAAAGAAGTAATTCTCACATTGCGGTGATAGAGTTGGGCGGCACAGCTGGAGAATATCAGAATATTTTATATTATGAAGCGTCAAGAATACTGACCCTTAAATATCCAGGAGATGTTATACATGTTCATGTGAGCTATCTTCCCACTCCATCTCATCTTGGCGAACCAAAGACAAAACCTGCTCAGCTTTCTGTTCGTACTGTTAATTCAATGGGAATACAACCTGATATATTGGTTGCTCGCTCAGAAAAACCCATTGATGAACGAAGAAAAGAACGTTTGGCGCTTTTTTGTAATGTATCTCGAGAAGATGTGATATCAAGTTATGACGTTGATACTATTTATAAAATTCCCCTTATTCTTGAAAAACAACATATAACTGAACGAATAACAACAAAACTTGGTATTCATTTTAAGATTCCTCAGTTATCCCAATGGAATAGTCTTATCAAGACGATCAAATCTCCCAAAAAAAACAAGGTGAAAGTAGCGATAGTCGGTAAATATTTTTTTACAGGAGCATATCAATTGCGTGATTCGTATGCGGCGCTTTTTGATGCGATAGATCATGCGGCGTGGAACCAATCTGTTGACGTGGAAAGACTGTGGATTGATGCGGAGAAAGTAGAGCGCAATGGAGTTGAGAAATACTTGAAAGGTGTAGATGGTATCATTGTTCCTATAGGATGGGGTAGTCGTGGGACAGAGGGTATGATTCAGTCTGCTTCCTATGCGCGAAGACAAAATATCCCCTACTTGGGTCTGTGTTATGGAATGCAACTTGCAGTTGTCGCGTTTGCACGGGATATCTTAGGGTACAGTGATGCTCATACTACAGAAGTTGACCCGAAGACAGCACATCCAGTCATTCATCTCATGAATAAGCAAATAACTCTTATGAAGCATCGGGCGTATGGAGGCACTATGCGTCTTGGCGCATGGACTGCCATAGTCAAAAAACACACACATATATGGGATATATATGAAAAATATGCTGGATTTATCAATAAAAAAAAAGGGACTACCAGTGAACGTCATCGTCATCGGTATGAGTTTAATAATAAATACGCACATCAGTTTGAAAAAGCAGGGTTGATCATATCTGCACGCTCTAAGAAAGAAAAGCTAGTTGAAATCATTGAAATTCCCCGTAGGGTTCATCCTTTTTATATAGGGACTCAAGGACATCCAGAATATAAAAGTAAACCACTTGTGCCTCATCCTCTTTTTTTGGAGTTTATGAGAGCTTGTATTGATAGACATCAAATGGTACAATACTCTTATGGCAAATCATCTTAATTTACACAATATAACCATGAATGTAGGAGACACGGTCGCCATACATCTTTCATTTAAAGAAGGAGATAAAACAAAGGATCAGATTTTTCAAGGAATATTAATTGCGATAAAAGGCATGGGAAAGAATGTGATGTTTACCGTCCGTAAGGTAGGTAAAGATGCAATTGGCATTGAGCGTATTTTTCCCTCGATTTCTCCGTTTATATCGAAAATTGAAGTGATAAAAAAAGGAGTAGTACGTCGTGCAAAACTCTATTTTATACGAGGACGTTCAGAGCAAGAGCTTCGTGATACACTTTCCTAAAATGAGGACCCTACAGTCTGTTGGAAAAAAAGGAGAAAAAATAGCTCTTGACTTTTTGATTCACAAAGGATACTCTATTTACGAGACCAATTATCGTACGCGTGTCGGAGAAATTGATATTATCGCTGAAAAAAGAGGAGTATTGGTATTTATTGAAGTCAAAACACGTGTTGGAGACAAAAAGGGCAAGCCGTACGAGGCAATCAGCTATCACAAAATACGTAATCTAAAGAAGACAATTAATTTTTATCTATTTAAAACACCTAAGAAAAATATCGCACTAAGAATAGATGTGATATCAATAGAATTAAATTCTGATGAATCAATAAAAAAACTACAACATTATGAAAATATAACTGAGTAAGATAAATATTATGGTAGCAGATACAATCAATCCCATTATATCAACATTCTTGAATAGTATTATTAACTATCTTCCTCATTTTTTTGCAGGACTTTTGATATTCATAATTGGTCTTATTATCGCAGAGATTCTCAAAAGAGTTTTACTCTCGCTTTTTCGCTTATTTAAACTCACTGTATTATTATCAAAATGGAAGGTTGCTTCTGAAAAGGAAGTCAAAATATGGGAGGAGATTTTTGCTGAACTTTTGCGGTGGTCAATGGTGGTATTATTTCTTATTCCAGCAGCCGAAGTATGGGGACTTTCAAAGATCACTGGTGTTTTCAATCAGTTATTATTTTACTTACCTAATGTACTTGTATCAGTCGTTATAGGGTTTGTAGGCATTATTTTTGCGCATCTGATCGCGGATCTTGTCAAGCAAAGCATTAAGAGTGTTCGTCCTGCCTCAGCAGTCATGCTTTCTACATTCGCGCGATATGCAGTCATTTTTTTTACAGTACTTATCGTGATGAATCAGTTGGGGATAGCTCAGGATTTAATTCGTATCTTGTTTACCGGTATAGTAGCTATGTTAGTTCTTGCTGGTGGTTTGGCTTTTGGTTTGGGTGGCAAAGAAGTAGCAAAAGATATTCTTGATTCTCTGCGAAAAAAAATGTGAAATACTCTATTCATTTTTACTTCTTATTTTGATATACTATATAATAAGTTAAAAGTTTAAAATGAGAAATTAAAAGTTGCGAAGTTTTTAACTTTTTTATATTTTATATTTTACTTTTAATTTTTGACTTTTGACTTTTAACTTTCATTGGCCCCATCGTCTAGCGGCCTAGGACGACTGGTTTTCAGCCAGTAAATCCGGGGTTCGAATCCCCGTGGGGTCACAGAATGGTTGTAAAGCAGACTGTGGGTTAGAGACTGATATGGCAAGCTAAAGGTTATATTGAAATTGGCAGTGATTTTAAAAGCATTAAGATTTTACAAAATACAAATGAAGTAAAACGGCTTCAACAACTTTTTGAAAAAGCAGGGATTAGAGGGGTGGAATGGAAGAAATAATCCTTATTTATTTTTCCTTGCCAATTTTCAAGTATTTTACCTCCTGCTCATATATGGGAGTAAATTTCCCATCTTTTAAAACAAACCTTGTACGCTTAAAACCTTCCGCACAACACCGAGGAGCAGGATCATCGGCACTTCTCCATTCAACGTAGAACCCATTGGTTGTATCCGCTGGTACAATACTTGCATTATCTTCCTGAACAGAGAATATAATATTATTTCCCTTGATAATATCTGATCGGT
>CAYJVA010000039.1:5761-7660 GCA_964373465.1 uncultured Gammaproteobacteria bacterium | reverse complement strand
ATAAAGACAAGAGCATTGAGAGGAAGTTTTATTTTACTTAGTGGTTTTATAGATTGTGTATTCGGGTTGGCAGATTTTTTTCTGAAATAAGACTCATATTTTGCTCTTAATAGTATTGTCAAAAATAATAGAAGCAAAAATAAGCAAATGAGCAAAGTTTGTTTGGATTTCATATTCACACTTCTGTCAAAAGTTCTTTGAGAGTCTTGGGTTGGTGGGTTTCTTTTATTTCTTTCTTCTTGTTTTTTCCTGCGGTTTTTTGCGCATAACCTTGAGCTACTTCTTGTTTTTTTTGGAATTTACCGACTTGACCTAAGGTATCTATAAATCGTTTTTCTCCTGTATAGAGGGGATGGCATTTATAGCATACTTCTACATGAATATCTTTTTTCGTTGATCCGGTGACAAATGAGTTGCCACATGAACAGGTTACTGTGACGTCTTCGTAAAATGGTGGATGAATAGTTGGTTTCATATAATTTATGCAAGCATCAATGTGCTCTGATATATGCGTCTTTTGAAAGGATCAAGCATAAGGCCAAAATTCTCAAGTGTCGTTACGCCCAAAAGAGCTGTATCTCCCTTTTGACCGAGTACGACTGGGACTGCAAGCTCTTTATTTTCAAATGTAATAAGAGCATTTCCCAAGCTTCTTTTGACCAAGCGACCGTCTGCTAATGAAAATTGTTGCACATAAGTAGGCTTCAGACTTAATTTTTTTACTGTCTCAAAAGGGAGGATGGTGAAATGAGCTCCTGAATCAACTAAAAATTCTTCCTCAACTTGTTTGGTAGTATCGTAAATGTTTTTTACTGTTAGTTTGACGGTTATTATTCCCATACACTTATTTTAACAGAAATATTCCCATTCTGTCAACCAAAAACCTTTTCCCACCGTCCTTGTCCAATGATCTGCTCCAGATTGTGAAAACTTTTCCCGATTCTATGGTCAGTTAACCTATTTTGAGGGAAGTTGTATGTGCGGATTTTCTCGGCGCGATCGCCTGTCCCGACATTTTTCACGTACGAAAAAACTAATCCTTTTTTCTTTTCTTCTTCAAGTTGATAGAGTTTGGCGATAAGCAATTGTAAGGCAATCTGACGATTGGCTTGTTGATACCTTTCCTGAGAGCATGAGACGATGATACCGGTTGGTTTATGATGAAGTCTTACGGCTGTAGAAACTTTGTTCACATTTTGCCCTCCATGTCCTCCACTGCGGAAAAACTGCCATTCAAGATCAGTTTGGTTGATTTGATAATCTGATGGTATGATCTCGGGAAGAACCAGTATGACTGCCGTTGAGGTATGAATACGTCCCCTTCTTTCTGTCTCGGGAATCCGTTGGACACGATGGACTCCTGTCTCGTTTTTGAAAAGGGAAAACGCATTTTCTCCTTTTATTTTTACGATGGTGTCATCTAATAATGTGACTTTAAATCCTTTTTTCTGGGCGAATTTGATATAAGAGCTGAGAAGGTCGCGCGCCCATATCTTGGCTTCGTCTCCGCCAACTCCTCCAGATGCTTCAATGATGACAGTATTGGGATTGATATTCATAGATAAGTATTATACTTTATTCTGGTGAAAGGAGTTGATCAAGCCATTCATTGGATCGTGAGGGGTCAATAGATTCATGAACTGTTATTGTTATTATTTTAATGAGGTAAGAAGTTCTTTTTCGGTGATTGTTTTTTGCTCTTGAGTTTTCATGTTTTTCAGTTTGATGAGGTTTTTTTCTATTTCTTCAGGGCCTATGATGATAACATAAGGAATATTATTTTTATCAGCGTATTTGAGTTGCTTATCTAATTTTTTATCAGTTTCAGGATACAATTCTACGGGTATTTTGTTTTGGCGTAATAGATATACGATGAGAAATGATAGTCGTAGTGACAGG
>CAYJVA010000039.1:0-5751 GCA_964373465.1 uncultured Gammaproteobacteria bacterium | reverse complement strand
GCTCGTCTTCGTGACCGGTCGCGACCTGTCACTACATTGTTATCATGCGGAAATACCGTCACCAGAACCTTTGTTTCTTTAGTCTGTAATGCAGGGATCAGATTTTTATCTTTTAAGAATTCCCACAAGATGACATCTGATGTCGCAAATCCTACTCCTTCTATTTTCCGTGATGCGCCAAAATCCGCAATCAAATCGTCATATCGTCCTCCTCCCAAAAGTGATCGTGTCATCTCGCCCTTTTCTTTTACTTCAAAGACAAGCCCTGTATAATAATCAAGTCCGCGGACTATCGAAGGATTGATTTTGACATATCTATCAATATCATACATGCGAAGAATCTCAAATAAATCCTTGAAATGCGGGTTGCTTTGATCAATTGGTGTATTTAAAAGCTTAGTTATTTTTTTGATTTGATCTTCGCTTACGTTACATTGAGTGAGAAGCTCTGCACATTTTTCTTGAGTAATTTTTTCCTTTTTATCAATTACTTCTATCACTTTTTTTATTTTATTTTCTTCAATGTCGAAAGAAGCTAATTGTTCCTGCATAAAGGCGCGAGAGTTGATATAGAGGATAAAATCTTTCTCAGTCGCGCCAAATCGTTGAAAAATGGAAACTGCGACGATTAGCATCTCCGCGTCAGCGAGGACACTTTCACTTCCCAAGAGGTCAAAATCAGCTTGATAGAATTCTCGTTCGCGTCCCTTTTGTGGCGCTTCATAACGGTACCGCAAGCCCAGATTGAAAAGTTTTAAGGGAAAAATAAGTTGTTGTTCTCTCTGCGTGATCATGCGTGCTAAAGATGGGGTCATCTCAGGGCGAAGAACGAGGGTTTTTTCTTTCTTGTCAGTGATCTGAAATGTTTGTCGTTTGATAAGGTCTTCAGATGTTTTACCGAGATAAATGTCAATTGGTTCAAGAAGTGGTCCGTCATATTGCTCAAAGCCAAAAAGGCGTGCGGTTTCTTTTAGCTTTTCAAAAATATAGTTTTGTATCGCTTTATCCTGCGGATACAAATCCCGAAACCCACGGATTGGTTGCAAATTCTTTGACATAGTGAAAATTATAGCATACTTATCATTTTGAAAAGAAAGCTTCTTTCCTTTTTTTATTGAATATTAGAGAAGTCTTTGTAATTCTTTTGGACTTAATTTAATATCATTAAGAATTGCTCGTGTTAGCCCTCTGCCAATATTTTTGTTTTTATGGAATGGAATTATTGTTGTTCTTCCATCGGGATGTTTAAAGAAAATGTGACTTCCTTTTTGACGGATTTTAGAAAAACCCAATTTATTGATAATTTTTATCAGTTTTTGAGGTTTCAATGTAGGAAGTCGATTCATGCAAATTGAGGATATTGTATACTAATAGTACTTATGCTTACCATGCGTGGAGAATCAGCTGACTCAAATTCAATACGTGCTTTATATTCCTTATCTTTTTTGGCAACTTCAAGACATAATTGGATCGCTTCTCACATATTTTTTTCTGCTTCTTCATATGTCTCTCCCTGTGAATGGCAGCCAGGAATTGCTGGACAATGAGCAGTATATATCTTATCTTCATCCTGTGTGATGATAACGTTGAAATTGAGGAATTTTTTATTTTTCATAGAAAATAGTATACACTATAATTGAGAAAATGAATATAACATTTTAGTTTTTAACGCGATTTATTAATTTTTGCGCGGATTTTTTCTAAGATAGGGTTAGTTGGAAGAGAGTCTAATATATTATCTGCTCTTGTATTGATTGTCTGAGCGGCTGATTTTTGTCTTCTATTATAACCGATATAATCAGGGTTACTATTTATTTCACCAGTTTCTACTTGATTGACCAGTTCATCTATTCTTTCTTGCGGTAAACCAACTTTTTTAAGACTTTCTACCATTTTTCTAATGTTTATGATTTCTTCAGACATTTGGCTTGCACTTTCAAAAATAGCTTGTTTATTCTCCATAAATTATGTTTACAAATTATAATTAATGTATTATATTATATTTTACTCAAAATTCCCAAGCGTGACGGTGGTTTCTTTGGTGGTGCCGTTTCTCCAGTATTTCAGGCGTACTGTATCCCCTACTTTCTTTTGGGAGATGAGTTTTTGGAGTGTGGCGTCATCGTCTCCTTTGATTTTTTGACCATTAAATTCTACAATGACGTCTTCTTCCTGAAGACCAGCTTTTGAGGCAGGAGAATTTTCTACAACCGATATGATATATGCTCCTTCTGGTACGTCGTTTAATATAGCAGTTTGCTTGTCAATCATTTTATATCGTACTCCCAAGAATGCATGCTCTATCTTACCTCCTGCATCATTGAAGTTTTTGATAAGATCCTTCACGATATTTATTGGGATTGCAAAGCCGATATTCTGTCCTTCTTGAGAGATGGCTGTATTGACTCCGATTGCTTTTCCATTAAGTCCTATAAGAGGACCTCCTGAATTACCAGGGCTTATGGCGGCATCTGTTTGTATTACGTTATCAAGCCGTTCTACATAATTTTCAAAGGGTGATCCTGCGGTGATACCACGTCCCAGTCCCGAGATAATGCCTTGAGTTACTGTATTCTTAAACTCTCCCAAAGGGGTACCGATGGCAATCACAAATTGTCCCAATTTCAGATTGGAAGAATCTCCTAAGTCTAATGGTTTAAGACCTTTCGTATCAATTTTTATGATCGCAAGATCGTTCAATGGGTCGCGATATATTTTCACCACGCTATATTTCTTATCGTCATTCGTTAATACTTGATAAGTGGCTTCGGTGTCTGCGACAACATGTTTGTTGGTTACGATTAACCCGTCCTCTGATATGATAAAACCACTTCCAATATTCTGTTCTATTTTTTTGGATTGTTGTGGAGCGGGATTAAATGGAGAAAAAGGGTTGAAAGGGTCAAATTGAAACATATTTTGTGTTCTGGCTGTTTTGGTTATACCAATAGTTACGACTGAAGGAATTGCAGTGTCAATCGCATGAATGACTGCGGATTCTTCTTCTGATATGGTTTGCCTTTCAGTATTTTGCGATAGAGGGAGGGGTTTTGAGAAAAATGATGAATTTTCCCAATTCTTAAAGTTGAATATATTTGACGAATATCCCATAAGAAGAAGAAGAGCAAGTACCGAAAGCAAAAAAAATGTTTTTCTCATATTATTTTATTGTAACAATATCTCAAGTGCTTTTTCAAGTTGTAAATCTTGAGTTCTTGTCAATGTATTTCCCTCTGTGATGTTATTTTCTATCATCACGTCTGGCTTGATCCCAGTGTGATTGATCCATTGACCGTTGGGGAGTATCCATTTGGCTATTGTCACATGCATACCCGCTCCACTTTTAAGTTCAACAGCTTCTTGTACTGATCCTTTTCCAAATGATTGTTCTCCAACAAGTTGCGCACGTTTGTGATCCTGTAGCGCGCCAGCCACGATCTCTGATGCTGAGGCTGATCCTTTATTGATAAGGACAACAAGAGGTATAGTCAATAATTTTCCTGCATGATTTACTTCATACTTTTTTGACGGTCCAGTTTTGTACTCTTGTTTGACTACGATCTTTCCTTCAGGTAAAAATTCTGATGCGATGAATACTGATCCTTCAAGATATCCTCCTGGATTATCTCGAAGGTCCAAAACCATCCCTTTTATCTCGCCTACTTTATATTTTTTGCTTATGGAGTTTACTGCTTTTTTCCATTCTGCGGTGGTATCGTCGCCAAATTTATTGAGTTTGAGTAGAGCGATATTTTTTTCATAGGTGAGTTCAACCGAATCAACTTGGATATTGTCTCGTTTGATCGCAACAGTGAACTCTTTAGCACCTCGAAGCAGTGTGAGAGTCACCTGAGTTCCTTTTGGACCGCGTATCTTTGATACGGCAAAGGGCAGTGTCCATGCTGCGGTTGATTCATTATTGACTTTCATGATGATATCGCCCGATTGCACTCCAGCTTGCTCTGCGGGAGAATTTTTCAAGGGAGCGATTACGACTATTGTCCCTTCTTTGAGTCCGAGTTGAGCTCCTATACCTTCAAATACACCCCCAAGATCGTCTTTTGCTTCTTTATTCTCATCAGGATTAAGGAAAAAAGTATAGGGATCATCAAGAGCGGCAACCATCCCTTTGATGGCGCCATAATACATCTTTTGAGGATCAAGCTTAGTTTTATCAACAAATTTTTCCTGTAGGGTATCCCACGCAGTCCAAAAAAGGGAAAAATCTATATTTTTAATTTTTTCTTTTTGCTCAGGATTCAATTCAGATTGTATAGAAGAGAGCGCAGGAGATTGAAATAATGCTAATCTAGCTCTATATTCGCCAAATTTCATCCCGGTCCCAAATAGAAAAATAGCAAGAGAAAGAGTGAGAAAAACAGAAACAAAATTTATTTTTGGTTTTTTACGTACGTCATTCATAGAATATTGCGCACTTTTCAACTGCTGAGCAGAGGATAAGTGTTTGCTTTGATTGAAGTATTTTTAAATAATCATCTTTTGCGAATGCCATATGCGGTAAAGTAATAGATTCTTTTTTCTCTACATAACCAAAGCCAGAAGCACCAAGAGCTTCGCATTTAATCTGAATATGAGGTGATAGGTATTCTATGACTACCATTTTATTTTTGATACTTTCTTCATTTATGGTAAAGTAGAGCGATTCGTCGGTATAATAAAATATTTTTCCTCCACAATCATGAGTCGCATCTACCAGTTGAATGCGATGCCCTTTATCAAGATATATTTTGAGTCTATTGTTCTCTTTTTCTTGAATGACTCCAGTAAAAAAAGATTGTACTATATGATTTTCATCCTTGTCAATATGCAGAGTGATATGACCGGTAAGATGATCAATTTTCTGTATAATCCCCTCTGAATCCGCGTGTACTTTTTTCGTTGAAAACACTGTTTTTTTTTGCGCAATGATTTCATTTTTTTGTACTTTTTCACCGACCATTTTTATCATGCAGTTAAATATTTCTTTTGGAGATATAGAAAGCCTTTGTCCAATATCTATGATATAATCGCGTCCTTTATCCATACGATACAATGGATCATGACGAATGATTTTTTGTCCCTTTTCGACAAGTAGTTCTGCGTTTTTAGGAAGTGAAATGGTAATAAGCATGAATTTTAGTATAGCAGAATTAGAAGTAGATGTGTTGTTATCTTTTCTGATATGAGATGTACGGAATAAGCGCGAGGTAACGGGCGTATTTGATCTGTTTTGATAATGTGCGTTGGTGTTTTGCGCAGATTAAGCTTTTTTCAGATGACATTATTTTTTTCCGAATGGTAAGAAATTTTTCAAGATTTGCAGTATCTTTAAAGTTTGGCGCTCTGTGATATGTGCAAAAAAAACACTTTTTCATATAATTTTTACTTTTTTATTTTTATATATTTTAATTTTTATATTTTATTTTTTATTTAAAAAGGTATATCATCTGGCTCTATTATCTCATTTGTTGTGGTTTCTTCAGGTATATTTTCTCCTTTAGCGGAGGGAGCTGGTTTTTGAGCTATAGTCTTTATCTCTTTTTGAGTGTTGGGTGATTGTGGTTGAGATAAACCTTCTTGAACTCGCCTTGTGGTATCTAAAAGTACAAAATCTTCAAGTACAATCTCAGTGATGCTCCGTTGCACTCCATCTTTTCCGACATAGCTTCGGTAGGTGATCCTACCCTCAAGATACACTTTTTTGCCTTTAGTTAATAGTTTATTGCATAGTTCCGCAAGCTTTTGCCATGC
>CAYJVA010000038.1:0-7699 GCA_964373465.1 uncultured Gammaproteobacteria bacterium | reverse complement strand
CTTCCGATCTATTATTTTCGCCTATCACTACAGTCTTCTCAAAACATGCAGCCAGACTTCCATCTTCAGTCACCAATGACCATCTGTTTCCCGGCTCAGACTTCATGCGTGAAGTACCCATGGCATAAATAACCTCAATGGCAAAAGCCATTCCCTTCTTGATTATACTCTTTTGATCGTCTGATCCATCACTATATCCTGCGATCAGCGGGTCTTCATGGAGTTTTTTTCCTATGCCATGACCAGTGAGATTTTTTATGATATAGTATCCTGAGGTTTGAATACTTTCTTCAATTGATTGGGAAATATTTTTAATTCTATTTTTTGGCCGTGCAAAAGTTATTGCTTTTTCAAGCGCGTCTGCTCCTGCTTTCAAAAAAGAGTGAACATTTTTATCTGGCTCTTTTCCTATACAAAATGAGATCGCATAATCAGTATGATACGATTGATAATATGTGCCGATATCAATGGTTAAAAGATCGCCGATTTTCAAAATTCTTTTACTCGGAGGTGTATGGACGATTTGATCATTGACTGGCAAACAGGTTGTCCACTGATATCCTTTTACTTTCTGAAAAGAAGGTTCTGCGCCATACCCCCTTATCAACTCTTCAGCTTTTTTATCAATTGATTCGGTTGAGATCCCTGGCTGAACAAAGGGTAAAAGCGCACTCATCACTTTTTTCAATATCAACCCTCCTTCACGCATACTTTTAATCTCTTGTTGATTTTTTATGGTAATCATATCTTTTCTTATGAAAAATAAATAGTTCTATACGCTGATTCCAACCTTCCAATAAAATCTGCCAATGACCCGCTATTATCCACATAATAATCGGCATAGGTGAATGTTGGACCCATATTTGTATCCAAAATTTCATTGATGTCTCGCTCTTCACCCCTAAATTTATTTCTATACTTTCGCGTTGCTATACGACGATATCGTATTGCTTTTGGAGCATATAAAGCGATTATGATGATTGATGTTTTGTGAAATCGCTTTTTAAGATATAAGTATTCTTCCCACGAACGCATTCCATCAATGACCACTATATGATTCTCTTTCAAAGACAATGAGATTTTTTTTTCATTCAATACGGCAAGTGCTTCTTTTCCATATTGCTTTCTCAGTGCATCCCTTTGCTTTTTATGATGCTCTTCAGTATGTGCAAGATTATGTGCTTCAATATAATCATTAATTATTTTTCCGAAATGAATGATGGGTAGTTTCTTTGCTTTAAAATATTCAGAAGCTACTGTTTTGCCCGAGCCGGGAAGACCTACTATAGCGAGAATAATTGCGTTCTTTAAACTCCATGATTGTATTTTATTTTGGACTAATTGTTTGCCTAAGCTTTTCAATATCTCTCTATTGACTTCCTTTATTGACCTCATTCCATTGATTACCACTAACTTATCATGCTTTTTATAATAGTTAATGACTGGTTGAGTGAGTCTATGAAAAACTTCAATACGCTTTTTTATAGCCGCGACTGTATCATCTTGTCTCACCGTATCATTCCGATATGCGAGTCTCCATAAAGACTCCTTGTCTGGAATTTCCAAATAAACGACTTTATCTATATTATTTTTAAATTTTTTAGCCTGAGGAACTGTGCGAGGAAAACCATCCAAAATATATCCTCGTTCGTATTCTTTTCTTGACAAATAAGAATTAACTATGGGGATAGTTTTTTCATCAGAGATAAGAAAACCAGCATTGACAGTCTCCTTTACATATCTTCCCAGCACTGTTTTTTCTTTTGTAATTTCTCTAAAAATATGACCTGTTGATAGATAAGGAATGCCCAGCTGCCGAGATAATAAATTGCCTTGTGTTGATTTACCTGCTCCTGGAATACCTATTAAAACTAACTTCATAATTTAATGTAATTTTTTCTTTTCATTGTGGACTGTGCGCTTTTTGCATGATCGACAGTATTTTTTCATTTTTAAAGCCTCCACTGTATTAATTTTGCTCTTTGAAGTGACATAATTCTGAGCCTTACATACTCCACACACTAATCCTAAGATGACGCGCGATCCTTTTTTTGCCATATATTTTATATATCAACCAAATTTATCATAATTTTTCATAACCATCTGCGCTTCCATCATCTTGAATGTCTCCAAAACAACCGATACTACAATCAGAATTCCTGTCCCTCCAATGATGATATTCTGAATACCAGTGATTGATGAAACTATTGAAGGTAAAATAGCAATTAAACCTAAAAAAATTGCACCAACACTGGTAATTCTATACAAAATACTTTCTAAATACTTTTTTGTTGCACTCCCGGGACGAATTCCTGGTATAAATCCTCCGTGTTTTTGTATCTCTTCAGATATTTTCTGCGGGTTAAATACTATAATAGTATAAAAATAGGTAAATCCAATAACTAATATAAAATAAAAGAAATTATAGAAAAAACCGCTTGGATTAAATGCAACGACTAAAAAACCTGCGAATTTTGATAAGAATGGATTTTTTGCATATGTTAAAAAATTACCTACTAATTGTGGAAAAAGCACAAAAGATACTGCAAAAATAATAGGAATGACTCCTGCTTGATTTAACTTCAGAGGAAGAAAATTAGTCGCGCCTTGATACATCTTATTACCTTTTATGCGCTTTGCATAATAGATAGGGATTTTTCTTACTGCCTCATTGACAAATACCACCGAAGCAATAACAACAACGCTCAGTAACATAAGAATAACCACATTGAAAAGAGCTTCTTGATTGACTGTAGAAATAGTCTGAAAAAGAGATATGGGAACTCGCGATACAATCCCTGCAAATATCAAAAGTGAAATACCATTGCCTAACCCAAATTCAGATATCAACTCTCCAAACCACATCAATATAAAAGTTCCAGCGACAATAGTAATAATGAATGATAAAAACTCAATAAAATGCAAAGGAGAGATTACCTTCTGATTCTGAAGCAGTACATACATACCAACAGCTTGAAGTAGAGCGATAGGAATAGTTAAAAAACGTGTATATTGATTGATTTTCGCCCTTCCATATTCTCCTTCTTTACTCAAACGCTCAAGCTGAGGAATGACTGCTGAACCAAGTTGAATGATAATTGAAGCGTTAATATAAGGGCCTAAGCCAAGCGCCATCACAGAGAAATTAATAAGCGTTCCTCCAGAAAAAATGTCTAAAAGTCCCAAAAACTGATTATTTGAAAAAAGAGTGCGTAATTTTGCTAGATCTACTGCAGGGACTGGCAAAAAAGCAAAAACTCTAAACACAAGAAAAATAAAAAAAGTAAATATGACCTTTTTTTTCAAAAGAGGATCGCGTAAAATGCTTTTAATTTTCTCAATAAGAATATTCATAATGGAATGACTTTACCACCTGCTTTTTCTATTTTTTTCAATGCAGAATGAGTGAGAGGTAATTTTATGCTCATTGGTCTTTTTATCTTACCCCTTCCACCGATTTTTAAACCCAATAACGCATCTCGTGTGGTAATGATACGATGCTTTATCAAAGTTTGAGTTGTGATCTCTTCATCTTGTCCAATATGCTCAAGCGCATCTATATTGATTAAGAATGGTTTTTTTCTAAATCCCGCGTTTTTACCTTTTCCCCGAAGGAGAGGAAATTTCTTGACCAATCTATTTTGCCCTCCTTCAAAACTAAGAGGAATTTTTTCACGAGCGGCCTGATGACGTGTTGTTCCTCGTCCGGATTTTGCTCCGACTCCACTGCCAAGTCCTCGTCCAATACGTTTTTTTGACCGTGCAACTATTTTTGGTAATTGATGTAACTGTATCATATGTGAATTACGAAATTAACAAACTTTCAACTTCTTTCCTTCATCATCGTAAGCGCTTTCATGACTGCGTATGTATTGGCAATTTGATTGCGCGAACGTAATATCTTCCCTGACGCGTTTGAAACACCTGCAAGACGTAATATGGCACGCATGACACTTCCCACTTTCAAACCTACTCCTTCACGCGCAGGTTTTAATATGATAAAGGCTCCTTTAAATTTCACTTTTACATCATGAGGAATAGTGTTGCGGTATATGGGAAAGGTAATCATATGTTTATGAGCAAAATTGATGCCTTTTCTGATTGCTTGTGGAACTTCAAGCCCCCTTCCCAACCCAATCCCAACTTTCCCTTTTTTGTCGCCAACCGCGACAAGAGCTGAAAAACTAATAGAATTACCTCCTGTTGTTTTTTTAGATAATCGCCGTATTAAAAGCACTTTTTCTTCTATTTCTTTATTGATTTTCTTATATTGATTTCTTCTTTCTTTCATAGTGTATATTTTATATTTTTACGCCTGCTTCACGCACTCCGTCAGCCACTTTTTGTACTCGTCCTTTATATGCATAAAATCCTCTGTCAAACACTACTTGTGTAATTTTTTTCTCAATCAACATCTTGCCAAGCTCAAAACCAATTGCTTTTGCCCGTTCAGTTTTACACAACTTTTTGCTTTCTGTGATTTTCATATCGCTTTTCGCAATAATAGTTTTTCCTTCTTTATCACTAATTACTTGTGCGTATATATATTTATTAGACCTAAATATACTCAAACGCGGGAGTGAACTTTTTCCAATAATCTGTGACCTGACTCTTTTTTTTCTGCGCATTCGCGCCTTCATGATTGTTTTATTCATATTTTGTTTGGGATTTTATTTTGCACCACCTGCGGTTTTCGCCTTTTTCCCCGGCCTTAATTTCAATTGCTCTCCCTCATATCTAATTCCCTTTCCCTTATACACATCAGGTACTTTAATTTTCTTTATTTTCATTGCAACCTCGCCAACTTTTTGTTTGTCTATGCCTTTTACCACTATTTTATTGCTTCCCTCAACAACAAATGAAACAGTTTCAATTTTTTTAAAAATAACCTGATGAGAATATCCTACATCAAAAATTAAATCTGCTCCCTGTAACTTTACTCTATATCCAGTACCAACCACATGGAGACGCACTTCCCATGGTTTTACTACTCCTCTCATAGCGTTACTTAAAAGCGTTCTGATCAACCCATGCATTGATCGGGTTTTTTTATCCTGAGCATTTCTTTTGACTTGTATTTCTTGTTCTTTCAGAACAATCTCAATCCCTCTTGGAAAAGGAATAACAAGCTCTCCTTCTTTACCTTTTACTTGTACGCTCTCACTTCCTATTATCACCTCTACGCCCTGCTCAATTTTGATTGGTTTTTCTCCGATTTTTGACATACATTAAAAATTAAAAATGAAAAGTTAAAAATTAAAAGTTAAAAGTGCTTTTGAGCCCGATTTAATCAGAGTTAATTTTTGACTTTAGACTTTTGATTTTAGACTTTTAACTTAGACTCTCATCTACCAAATTTTAAATAATACTTCGCCACCTATTTTATGAGTTCGAGCTTCCTTGTCAGTCATAATTCCCTTTGATGTGGTAAGAATGGCGCAACCCATACCACCAAGAACTGGCTTCACATTCTTTATGCTCATATATATCCTTCTCCCGGGTTTTGAGATATTTTTCACCTCACAAACTGCCGGTCTTCCCTCATGATAAAGTAAATCAATCACAAAACATTTTTTTTTCTTTTTTGAATCAAATCTATACTGTTTAATATATTTCTCTTTCACCAACAATGTAATAATCTTTTCAACTACTTGAGAATATGGCACTTCAATTGACTCTCTTTGGGCTGTATACCCGTTTTTTATGCTCATTACTGTATTATGTATAGTCCGTAACATAGTTTTTTTAGGTTTTTTCAAGCACTCTCTTGGTTACTTTTCCATGACTTCTAAATGTACGAGTGGCGGAAAACTCCCCCAATCTGTGCCCCACCATTGATTCCGACACATATACTTCAATAAATTTTTTACCATTATGTACTGCAAAAAGGTGACCGACAAAGTCTGGTGGGATATGACTTACTCGCGCCCAGGTCTTAATAGATGATTTATCACCGCTTTTTTTCTGGGTTAGAACTTTCTCAGCGAGCTTGCGGTCAATATATGGTCCCTTTTTAGATGATCTTGACATATGTATAAGTTAAAAGTTAAAAATGAAAAGTCAAAAGTACTTTAAACTTTTAATTTTAGACTTTAGACTTTCTTTCACCATGATGCTTTCAACACTCCAGGAATCTCACCTTGAAGTGCTTTTTCTCTAAAGCAAATCCGACATAATCCAAATCGTCGTATATATCCTCTTGATCTGCCACATAAGCCACATCTATTTTTATTCCGAACTGAATATTTTTGTGGTTTTGTAAATTTTAATTCATCTGATTTCTTAGCCATAGCTTAAATTAAAAATTGAAAATTAAAAATTGCATTGAAAATAAAAAGTAAAAATAATTTTTATATTTTATTTATCTTAATAAACGGCATACCTAATAACTCCAGCAATTTTTTTGCTGATCCATCATCATTTGCGCTTGTAACAATAGTAATTTCTAATCCTCTAATCTTGTCTATTGTATCATACTCTATCTCGGGAAAAAGAGTTTGTTCTGCAATACCGATATTTAAATTTCCTTTCCCGTCCAGACTTTTTTCTGAAACACCACGAAAATCGCGGATACGGGGAAAAACAATTTTAAGTAACTTTTCTAAAAAAAACATCATTCTTTTACCCCTTAAAGTTACTTTGACTCCTATAGCCAAACCTTTTCTTATCTTAAAAGTGGCAATAGATTTTCGCGCTTTAGTAACGACTGCATTTTGCCCTGTGATGAGACGTATTTCTTTTTTAATACTTTCAATTACCTTTTTATCAGAGACTGCATCGCCTGCCCCTACATTTACCACTATTTTGACTACACGAGGCACAGCATAAAGATTGACAAGTCCCATTTCTTTTGCCAATGTTTCGCGTATTTTATGAGTGTACAAATGTGTGTATGACATATTTTTCTTAAATTATGTCCAATCTATTTGATCTTTGATGAACTAAGATCGACTAAATTGGAGTTAAATTTTTTCATTGCATTTTCTGCATATTCTTTGTTTTTTGTGCTGCGTGATAGTATAACCAACGCGGGTAATTGTTCCACATTTCGCACACAGCAGCGCTAATTTTGATATGAGTATTGGGCGAGGCAAATCAATCACGCCACCCTGCGGAACCTTTTCACTCTTTTTTATATGCTTTTTGTATACATTAATTCCTAAAATAAGTGCGGTACTTTGTTTTTCATAGACTTTTTCAACAATACCCTCACGACCACGGTCTTTCCCTCCCATCACTCTTATTTTATCTCCTTTTTTTAATTTCATACGTATTTAATAAATAGCTGTTGCCAAACTTGCAATTTTATTAAAACCTAACTCTTTTATCTCTCGCGCAACAGGTCCAAAAATACGCGTAGCACGTGGATCCTTTGATTCTTTTGTCAGTAAGACAACACACGCATTATCATCAAAACGAATATAACTCCCATCTTTTCTTTTTTTTTCTTTTCTTGTACGGATGATGACTGCTTGTAATTTTTCGCCCTTTTTTATTTGACCAAACGGATTAGCTTTTTTAACGACAATATTGATAACATCACCAATCACTGCCTTTTTCTTGTTGCCTTTTTTTGCCATGCCAATCATTATCGCTTCAATTGCTCCACTGTTATCTGCAATTATGATTTTTGACCTGAGTTGTAACATATATTTATAGGGTAATGATTCTCACCACTTCAAAATGTGTATCCTTTGAA
>CAYJVA010000037.1:0-7804 GCA_964373465.1 uncultured Gammaproteobacteria bacterium | reverse complement strand
TTTCTTTTTGGATCAAATGGATTTTCATGCACAAGATTTACGAGATGGTATTTTTTTTTACTTTTTTCATCTAATGCTTGGTATATCGCATGATCAAATGAGTGTATTGATGTGTTGATCTGTAGCGGTTGAGATGAAGTGCAGACAGCGTCGTAAAGAAGAGACGCATCTTTTTGAGAAAAAGTATTGGCAACTGTCAAAACATTTTCAGTTAATGTGCCTGTTTTATCAGTACAGAGAACCTCAATACTTCCGAGGTCTTCAATTGATGAGAGTCGTTTGACAATCACTTTATGTTTTGCAAGTCTAAGCGCTCCGCGAGAGAGTGAGAAGGTGATGACGACTGGCAATGCTTCGGGGATCACGCTCACGGCAAGTGCGATTGAAAAAACTAACAAGGTGGGTATGTGTACACCAGCGCCTTTTATCACTAAGTTGATAATAAAAATAAGGCTGAGTGTGATAAACACTAATTTCAATATGAATGCACTTAATCGTGATATATCTTTGACAAAATTGCTTTCGTTATCGGTCTTGGAAGCAAGAGTGGCAATATTCCCCATAGTAGTTAACTTTCCCGTTGTGATCACAATACCCAGGGCTTTTCCCGAGATGAGTGTCGTTCCTGAAAAACACACATTGTGAGCTAAGTGAAAGGATAAAGGAATATGAGAAAGAGGAGTTATTGTTTTATTTACCGGCACTGATTCACCGGTGATAATTGATTCGTCAACAGCCACATTGTACGATTCAATCAGACGAATATCAGCAGGGACACTATCTCCAGCCTGCATAATAAGTATATCTCCAGGCACAAGGTCTGCGTTCCTTATATCTGTGATGATAGTATTGCGAATGACTTTCACTGAAGGAGCGATGTATTTTTTCAACGATTGTAGTATATGTTCTGAGCGAAATTCTTGAAAAAAACCCAATGCCGTATTTATGAGTATAAAAAAAAGGATCATAATCCCATCAATGAGTTGTCCAAACAAAAAAGAAATAAGGCTTGCGAATATGAGAAGATACAGAAAGGATGATTTGAATTGGTTTGATAAGATAGTCAACCATCGTGGAGTACTGAGAAAAAGAGTGTTATATCCATATTTTTTTTGATTGAATATAGCTTGATCGTCAGTGAGGCCTTTTTTGGAGGTATGAAAGAGAGTATAAAGCGTCTGTTCATCTTTTGTGGCATATTCAAGAATATTCACACCTTTTATTAACTATACTATAAAAAATACTTCTCTTGTTTTTTATTTTTGAAAGTCGTATCATAAGTTTATGATTTATTTATCTCTTGATACGTATGGGATCAAAGTATTGTCGCTTTCCAAGACATTATTTGGTCAGTACACTGCTTCATATTTTCAAAAAAAACACACAACACAGCTTTTATCAAAAGGAAAAATAGGCACAATGGATGTAGTGGCAAGCGCAATAAAAGAAGCATTAACTATGGCGACTCCTTCACAGATAAAAGAAAAAGAAGTATGTCTTATTCTTCCGCAAGAATCATTTGAATTTGCTCGATATGCGGTGCCTCATGACATATCAGATACCGCACTGAAGCCGTTTATTGAAGATAAAATACGTGCTCAATCTGCGTTTTCATTAGAAAATGTGATATATGACTATGTTCTTGTACGTCAGCAGAATGAAAGCAATATCCTTTTTTTTGCTCAACATACGGAAGTATTTACTCAATATTATGAAGCTTTGCATCTTTTAGGATTATCAATTGAATATCTATCACCAGACACTCTTTCTTATTTTACTCTTTTTGCAAAAACACTGCGAAAAGATAAGCGAGAAAATATAATATATTTATTTTACCATGACACAGACTCCTTTGGATACGTCTATGATTCTCTGGGATTATTAAAAAGCGAACGGTATCATTTTGATAAACCTATTGAGACCTCTCTTCACACTTTATCAACTTCATTATCTCAGGATAAGATTAAATTAAATCGGCTGATATTATCAGGATCTCAGTCAGAAGAGATGCGGCAGGATACTTTTACTAAAAAAGTTGGTGTGTGGACAAATCCTCTCAAAAAAATTATTCCCAATTTCTATCAGGAGTATATGCAACAGTTTTCTTTTACTGATAAACAGTTCTCATTCCTTGATTTTGATGTCTGTTTCGGTGCTTTTATTGCGTTATGTGAACATACAGTATTTTCTGTGAAGTCAATGACTAAGACCAATGGCAAATCTCACAGAAAAAAAGGGGCAGTAAAAAGCCCATTAAAGCTCTTTATCTCAATACGAAAGCGGGATGTGATTATTTTTTTTATTTCGTTTATTATATCTTTTCTTATTATATTTTCTATTCTCGGTTTGAAAAATATAAAAAAGTTTTCTTTCATCAATCAACGATCGCCACAGCCTACTCCAGCGCCTAGGGTGATTGTTTTGCCGACTGCAACTCCTACTTCTGTTCCATTCGTTGACAGAAAAACACTTAAAATCAAGGTCTTAAATGGGGGAGGATCAAAAGGGAAAGCGGGAGAAGTAAGGGATATATTACTCAATAAAGGGTGGGAAGAGATATTGACAGGAAACGCAGACAATTTTGAATATGATAAAACCGAAATTCAGATCACTGATGAGAAAAAAGACGCGTTTCTCACGCTCAAAAAAGACTTGGATGAATTTGTCACTATTGAAAAGGCCGTTGTTTTGGACTCTAGTTCTTCTGCTGATGTCATTCTTATCATCGGAAAAGACTTCAAATGATATAATAAGACTGCAATGGAAAATACTGAAGAGTTAAAAAAACGCCTTATGACGCTTATTGAAAGCATAGATTTTCAGGGTAAAAAAAAAGAATTGGAGGAGCTTGAAAAAAAAACATACGAGCATTCGTTCTGGGCAGATCATCGTGCGTCAAGTGAGACTATGAAGAAAGTGGCACATTTGAAAAAAGAAATAGAAGACATTGAGATGATGCAGTTATTATATGAGGAAAAAGAATATGCGTATCTTAAGAAAATGCTTGATCAATACGAATTGCTTATTTTTCTGTCTGGGCAGTATGATTTTGGTTCTGCTATAGTATCTATTCATGCAGGACAAGGGGGGACTGAGGCAATGGATTGGGCGTCAATGCTTTTGAGAATGTATATGAGATATTGTGAAAAGAGG
The DNA here is from genome assembly GCA_964373465.1 of uncultured Gammaproteobacteria bacterium. Classification (GTDB taxonomy): domain Bacteria; phylum Patescibacteriota; class Microgenomatia; order UBA1406; family HO2-37-13b; genus DATDVH01. Next base: position 4,651 of record CAYJVA010000037.1, on the reverse strand, counting down.
CATTTTACAGTTGATGAAGTGGATAAAATAAATGGTGAAGAGGCAGGTATAAAAAGTGTCACTCTTCATGTTGAAGGAGCGTATGCATACGGATATCTGAAAGGAGAGGCTGGCGTACATCGGTTGGTTCGTCTTTCTCCTTTTAATGCAAATAGTTTTCGTCAGACTTCGTTTGCTCTCGTTGAAGTGCTTCCTGTGATCAAAGAAAATGAAAGCGTTATAAAAGAAGATGATCTGATATGGGATTTTTTTAGAAGTGGTGGACATGGTGGGCAAAACGTAAATAAAGTATCAACTGCGGTGAGATTGACCCATACGCCATCAGGTATTATCGTAACGTGCCAGAAAGAACGACGTCAAGAACAGAATAGAGAAAATGCGCTCAAAATTCTTCGTGCTCAGTTATGGCAGATTGAACGAGAGAAAAAAAATAAAACTATTGATAGTTTCAAGAAAGTAAAAATGGCAAGTTGGGGTCTACAAATACGATCGTATGTGTTGCATCCTTATCAGTTGGTGAAAGATGTACGCACTGAATATGAAGAAAGAAATGCTGATCGTGTGCTTGACGGGGCGCTTGATGGGTTTATCCGTGCGCACTTGTTGGCTGGCGCAGAGACACGCGAATTAAAGTAAAGTTGTTTTTTATATTTTTATTTGCTATGCTAAAAGTATGGACGAAAAGATGCACGTAATCAAAGAAGGATCAGGTGAACCTGTGGTGCATTCATTACCAGTGACCCCTGATTTTTTGAGCATGAAAAAAACAATTGTTCTTTTTCTTATAGTGATTGGAGTTGGGATTGGATCTGGTTATGTGTTTTCATTTATGAACAAAACTGTTTCTCCTGCTGATTCAAGTAAAGATACGACATCCTCTCAAGAAGTTAAAAAATCAGTTGGTATAAAAGACAAAAAAACATTCAAAGATAATGCTGAAGGACTTCTTCGGGAGGGAGGTATTGAGGGTGAGGGTCAATTTCATCTGGAACGCCCCGGGGGGGCGTCGCAGAATGTATATCTTACTTCAACTACTGTTGATTTAACCCAATTTATGGGAAAAAAAGTGAGAGTATGGGGAGAGACTTTTTCAGCTCAGAAGGCTGGCTGGCTTATGGATGTTGGCTTGGTTGAAGTTTTATGATTACTTTCAACAGTGTTTCCAAAAAATTCCCCTTAGGTACAGTTGCATTGAATAAGGTTTCATTTACTATCAAAGACAATGAATTTGTGTTTCTGACTGGACCGTCTGGTGCCGGAAAAACAACCATCATAAAACTCATTCCTCGTTTTATTACTCCCACAAGTGGTTCAATTATGGTAAATAACGATGAAATAACTCATAAAAATTTTCATGATGTGGATCGTCTGCGACAAAGTATGGGAGTAGTTTTTCAAGATTTCAAAATTCTTTTTGATTATACTGTGGCTGAGAATATCGCATTGGGGGAAAAGATTGTCGGCACACCTGATTCAGCGATCGCGTCTGAAATATCCCGTGTCCTGTCTCTTGTCGGTCTTGAGGGAAAAAAATTATTATTTCCTATTCAACTTTCCGCGGGCGAATTACAACGTGTTGCGTTAGCACGAGCGATAATGGGTAATCGTTCTGTCATATTAGCCGATGAACCAACAGGTAATTTGGATCCAAAAACCACATGGGAAATAATCAAAATATTTCAAAAATTGCAGTCAAAAAAAACTGTTATCATTGCGACACATAATATAGATATTGTCAATAGCCTCAAAAAACGTGTCATCACCCTTGAAGGAGGAGCGCTTATCACAGATGAACGTGGCGGCACATATAGATTATGAATACTATTTTACAGTCTATAAGAAGAACCCCCTACCAATCGTTTACTTCATTTTTGATTTTATTTTTTACCTTATTTACCGCGCTTTTTTTCTTTTATCTTACTTCTTTTTTTTATGCAGTTTTGACACAGATTGAAGCAAAACCACAAGTAACTGTGTATTTTAAGACCGATACTGAGACAAGTGATATTCTAAAAGTGAAGGATGCGCTTTTCAAGTCAGGAAAAATAAAATCAGCAACCTTTCTCACCCGGGAAGATGCATTGAAAATATATCGTTCGCTTAATAAAGATAACCCTTTACTTTTGGAGATGGTATCTGCCGATATACTTCCTGCATCGCTTGAAATATATGCAAAAAAACCTGCCTATCTACAGGAGATTGCCCGTTTTTTAAAAAAGCAAAAAGGAGTTGACGAGGTGAGTTATCAGAAAGATATCGTTGACCAATTGCTTGTGCTGACTGATATTTTACGAAAGTTGTCGTTGGCGATATTCTTATTACTTATCGTGATTTCAGTCGTAGTTTTGATGACAGCGACTGCATTTAAAATTGCATTGAGAAAAGACGAATTTGAATTATTTCGCTATTTAGGTGCATCTCATTGGTATATACGAAAGCCCTTTTTGAAAGAAGGCATATTTTTTGGTTTTATCAGTGCGACTGTGGCTTTTGCGGTTTTTTATGGAATTTTTATATCGCTTTACTCTTTTTTACAAAGTTATCTTGTCGGGATAGGCACTCTTCCTTTTTATACATTTGCACACTATCATCTTTTTGTGTGGCCTCCCAGCATTTTGTTTCTTGCATTTTCTTATATTTTGGTGCTTGCATTTGGCGTGATTATTGGTCTTATTGGAAATTTTTTATCTACGTTAAAATACATACGTTAAATGATATTTTTCAAATATTTTCTTTCAAAGATGAACATGCTCAGGATAAGTGCGGTTTTTCTGCTCTGCGGTGTTGTCTTTTTTAGCCGTTTGACAGTAAGCGCAGAGACTTCTGGAGATCAACGATCTCAAGAGCTTCAGAGTAAAATTGATGAGTACACCAAAAAGATTTCTGAATTGCAAGATCAAAAAAATACTCTCTCAACCCAAATTAGATACATGGATACTCAAATAGTTCTCGCAGTGCTTCAGATTCAGAAAACAGAGGAGATAATCATCAAAACAAAAACAGAAATCAGTGATATATCAGAAAAAATTGATGGTTTGAATGAGTCTATTGACTACTTGTCTATGATTATCGCACAGAAGATCACTGAAGGATACAAATCTCGCTCTATATCATTTTTTGACTTTTTTTTTAACTCATCTGATTTTTCTTCTTTGGTTAACCGTATAAAGTACCTTAAAGTGGCGCAAGACAATGATCGTCGAGTCGTGTTTCAAGCACAGCAAGCAAAAGTCAATTATGAGGATCAGAAAAATATACGTGAACAAAAACAAAAACAGCTTGAAGAATTAACCGTAAAACTCAATCAACAGAAAATCGCCTTAAATTTACAGAAGAATTCAAAACAACAGATTCTTGAGGATACTAATAATGATGAAAAAATCTATCAAGATCTTCTATCAAAGGCAAAAGTAGAATTTACTGCTATTCAAGGAATTATAGCAGGAAAAGGGACAGAGACCTATATTCGTGATGTATTAAAAGGAGAAACCATTGCAACAGTTATTTCTGGAGCTTCATGTAACTCAAATGGAACTCATCTTCATTTCATGGTTAAAGAGGGCGAATCTGTAATAGACCCATTTAGTAAGTTGAAACAAGTTGACTATCTTAACGATTCTAATGGAGATTTATTCAATCCATCCGGAGCATGGGATTGGCCTCTTTCTCCGACAATTAAATTGAATCAAGGTTATGGAAATACATGGTTTGTAAGAACATATAGATGGTATAGTTTTCATAACGGTATTGATATAAGTGGATCTTCTGTGAATGTTCGTGCGGTAGCTGATGGGAAATTATATAGAGGATCTTACAGTGGATTTAAAGGTTGCACGTTACCATATGTAATGGTTACTCATAGCAATTCAAATATTGCATCGTTTTATTTACATGTATATTAAACATCTTTTGGAATAGTTATTCACAAGTTCCATCTTCTTCGCCGCAGTGTTTAAGTAATTTTCTGTTATACTATACCCTATATGTCAAGTCCCGAATTCACGCCCCAACAACAAGAAACAATGCGTAATGATCTCACAAGAAGGTTTTATGAACTCCAACCAAAGGCAATAGAAGCGACTGCGACAGGAAAATATCAAGAACCATTCGTTCTATTAAAACAAATAAAAAAAGAACTCAAGTCCTTACAAGATAGCTTCTGGCCATTCAAAGAACCAGAAGTCTCAAAAGACGTATTACGATCACAATACGAATTTCAAAAGAAAACATACCAAGAGGTAGGCATACTCCACACACTGACAACAGGAGAGCTTGGTATGACTGATATACGAGGGACAGAACATCCTTTTCCCACCTTTGACTATGCAGTACGTATCATACAGATGAAAGAGAATAAAGAACTCCTTATGAAAAAAATACCAGAAGGATTATGTGATGAGTTTATTATCGTTCCTCAAGGCATGAAGCTTGGATATATGAGAGAAGATCCTGACTATCAGAATGTAAACAAAAGAGATGAAAAAAAATATCTGTGTGATGGATTATTAGGAGTATACGCAGAACAACTCAGAGATCATTATGACAGAGGAGAACTCTTCTATACGACCATCTCTCCTGACACTCCTCCAAAAGAAGAAGATAAGATAGAAGGGGACACATTTAACCCACTTCAACCTCTATGGGTATCGGA
>CAYJVA010000036.1:0-7876 GCA_964373465.1 uncultured Gammaproteobacteria bacterium | reverse complement strand
TGGAGACAGTTTAAGTATGCATAAATTATACATTATAGGGTATGCCCTCCGATTCAATGCGATAAATGATCTCACTATACGTGACAGAGGAGAAGCGCGGATCATGAACTATCTGAAAATGAGCGATACTCGGCCAATCGTATTGAGAGATAAGCCATACATAGCTTATCCAAAGAAAAGCATATTCAATAAAATAGTCGGAGACAATCATTTTGAACTTGATTTTGTGATTTTTTTAGAAAGATGCGACGATATTATTTCATTTACTAAAAATTATTTTGCAGTGAATTTCAAGATTGATTATAAAAATACAGAAGGAATACTATCCAATTTCTACCCTGATTTTATCGTTAAGGTTTTTGAAAATGAAATATATATTGTTGAGACTAAAGGGAGAGAAGATACTGATGATATACTAAAAATTGAACGATTAAAACAATGGGCTGATGATATAAATAAAGTACAAAAAAAGATTGTTTACAAAATACTCTATATAAAGCAGGATGAATTTGAGAAAAGTAAATTAAAAAATTTTTCTGATTTAGTTATTTTATTTAAAGATTAGGGTTTTCCAATAGTTACGAGCTTTGAATTTTATCCTTAGTTTTTAGAGAAAATGATATAATGACGGAATAATGTTAGTTGACAACATAAGATTACATATCAAAGCAGGTAATGGAGGCGATGGCGTGGTCAGTTTTTTGAGAAATAAGCTGACAGCCAAAGGCGGACCAGATGGAGGTAATGGGGGAAACGGAGGAAATATATACGTTCAAGGATCAATTGATGAGAATGATCTGCGACAATTTCGTTCGCAGAAAAAAATCACTGCGCCTCACGGAGTCGCAGGAAAGAAAAAAAATTTATTTGGTAAAAACGCATCTCATATAACTTTGCACCTTCCTCTTGGCACGCGTATTACCGATACAAATTCAGGAGCTGTGATTGAGATCACTGATACACTGAATCCTATTCTTGTAGCTTATGGCGGAAAAGGCGGACGAGGTAATCGCGAATTTAGATCAGCGACTAATCAAACTCCTCTTCACGCTGAAAAAGGCGGAGCAGGACAAGAAAAAAAATTATTTCTTGAGCTTCGATTGATCGCAGACATTGGATTGATCGGACTGACAAATGCCGGAAAGAGCAGTTTGCTTTCTGTACTTACCCATGCGACACCAAAAGTCGGTAACTATCCGTTTACGACGCTTGAGCCGAATATCGGTATGTTCAGAAAGTATACTATTGCGGATATTCCTGGTCTTATTGAAGGAGCATCAAAGGGCAGAGGATTGGGGTTTTCTTTTTTAAAGCATATTGAAAAAACAAAAGTGTTAGTTCATTGTATAGACTCAACAGGTGAAAATATGGAAAAAATGTACGATATTGTTCGTTCAGAATTTGAGCATTACAATCCTTTATTATTGGACAAGCCAGAGATTGTTTTATTAACAAAAATTGATCTTGTTACTGAAAAGAGTGTTAAAAAAAACATGCACATTTTAAAAAGCAAAAATAAGACGGTACTTCCCTGTTCAATCTATGATCAAGAGAGCTTAAATTCATTAAAACAAATGCTTCAAAGTCTATTGTAAACTGTGTAAAAGTAAATTCTACAATACGTATTTGCCATTACTTGAGCGGGTGAGCGGAGTCGAACCGCCCTCTCTACCCTGGGAAGGTAACGTTGAACCGATCAACTACACCCGCTTTTTGTAAATATGAGGGATATTATAGATTGACAATGACTAACCTTTGATTCTTATCTTGGCAGTGTCAGTATATTATCTTTATGAATGATATGAGCGTTTGTGAGCTTATTTGCTTGAGCTATCTTTGTCCACTGATATCCATCTCCATAAGCACGAAGTGCTATATTCCACAATGTATCGCCTGCTTTTATTTTATACTCCTTTTCACTGATTGTTACTTGTGCTGTTTGTGCTTCGGCGATGATACCAGTCGTTGGCGTCTTTGCCTTTACTTCAGGTAGGGTAAGTTTCATACCTATTGCAATGACATTTGGATTTTTTATCTTATTAGCTTTAGCTATATCCATCGCATTATATCCTGATCCATAATTTTTTTGAGCTATCATCCAGAGATTTTCGCCTTTTTTGACCGTATATTCCTTATTCATAGGTTTGTTTCCTTCTGACGTGCCTTTTTCTTCAATAGTATTTTGTGTTTTCTTATTTGATTGAGAGGTATTATTCCTCTGAGAAGTAGAAATTCGTGCAATGACGGATACCGCCACGAGTAACACTAATACACCAAGAATAATAGATTGGTAATGTGCCTTAATTTTTTGCATGATCAGATCTCTATATTGAATCACTCCTGTTTCCTGTTTTGCCATATTCTATCACCTCCTTTAATTGAGCGGGATCAACGGGACTCGAACCCGCAACCTCTTCCGTGACAGGGAAGCGCTCTAGCCAATTGAGCTATGACCCCAATTTTTTTACTATAGCATATTTTTTACAAATTGCAAATACTTGTTGTCCAAAATATAATTTTAGTATACTTTAAGGATAATGAAAACAACAAATAAAGAACTTATTCAACTGCTTAACTCTGTAGTTGTTGCATATATGCTGAAAGGGGAAAATCGTTTCAAGATCATCGCATATGAACGAGCCATACATACTATTGAAAATATCACTTACCAGCTACATTCTCTTTGGGAAAAAGGTGAATTATATACCATATCTGGAATTGGTCATATGATTCTTTCACATATAGAAGATTATTTTAAAAATAATAAAACATCATATTTTTCAAAAATCATTTCTTCTGTTCCACAGTCAGTATTTGTCTTAATGAATATCGGAGGTATTGGTCCCAAAAAAGCATACACATTGACAAAAGTATTGAAGCTTGAAAATCCTCAACGTGCTATAGAAGAGCTTTCAAAAGCATGCGAGCAAAATAAAGTAGCCATTCTTGAGTCCTTTGGTGAAAAGTCACAGCAGGATATATATCAAGCCATCATTCGTTACCAAAAAAATGTGAATAAAAAGCCTCGTATGCTTCTTTCTTCTGCTTTTAATAAAGCAGATGATATATGTCAGTATTTGAGTAAGCACCCTCTTGTGCTACGTGCTGAGATATTGGGATCTTTGAGAAGAAAAGTAAGCACCGTTGGTGATATAGATATACTAATACAAGTCAAAAGTCAAAAGTCCAAAGTCAAAAGCAACTTTCAAATCATCATTGATTATTTTATACAATATCCACAAGTTACATCTGTTCTCGGAGCTGGTGATAAAAAAGCCTCTATCATCATCTCATCAGGAGAGCAGATAGACCTTCGTATAGCGGATAAGAAAAACTATGGAAGCATGTGTGCGTATTTTACCGGAAGCAAAGAGCATAATATCAGTTTAAGAGAATATGCTCTCAAGAAAGGATATTCATTGTCTGAATACGGTATAAGGGAAGTCAAAAGTCAAAAGTTAAAAGTTAAAAATAGAAACGAAAAAGTAAAGACGTTTCAGTTTGAGCATGAGGAAGATTTGTATGCTTTTTTAGGGTTAGACTTTATCCCTCCTGAATTGCGCGAAGGTACAAATGAGATTGAGTTGGCAGAAAAAAAACAATTGCCAGAATTGGTCACGGAAAAAGATATGAAGGGTGATTTTCATATTCATTCTTCATATGATCTTGAACCATCTCATGATCTTGGAGAAAATACTTATGAAGAAATATTAAAAATGGCACACAAATTGAGATATAAATACGTGGCGTTTTCAGATCATAATCCCAGCATATCTCGGCATTCAGAGGAAGATATTATTGCTATTCTAAAAAGAAGAAAAGAATATATTGTTCAAAAAAATATGAGTAATAAAATTGAACGTGTACATTTTTTTATCAGTCTTGAAGTAGATATTCGTCCTGACGGAACTATTGCTTTTCCTGATAAGGCTGGTGAATATGTTGATATGTTGATTATCTCCATTCACAGCAGATTTGATATGTCCGCAGGCGATATGACCGCACGGATACTAAAAGCATTGACTTATCCAAAAGTTAAAATACTTGCGCATCCGACAGCACGGCTATTGGAGAAGCGGGATAGTATTGAAGCTGATTGGGAAAAAATCTTTGAAAGATGTGCTGAGAAAAAGATTGCGATTGAGATCAATGCATCACCTCAACGACTTGATCTTCCGGATATGTTAGTAAAGCGTGCAATTGATAAGGGTGTAAAATTAGTCATTAATACAGATGCACATGCGACAGATCAAATGAGTGGCATGAAGTGGGGAGTATTTGTCGCTCGACGAGGCGCGGCAAAAAAGCATGATATAATCAATACCATGTCGTATAATGAAGTAAAGAAATGGATTGATGAAATTAAAAATTAAAAATGAAAAGTTAAAAATACAAAAGAGTAAAGAAAAAGAAAGAGGGGTGAAAAAAAGATGAATACAGGAGTAATTATAATAGGAATTATAGTTATTATTGCCCTTTACGTATGGGCGACTTATAATGGATTAATTACAGTCAAGACTCGCATAAAAGAAGCCTTATCTGGTATTGATGTCCAACTGAAGCGAAGAACTGATCTTATCCCGAATTTGATTGAGACAGTGAAAGGCTATGCATCTCATGAAAAAGGAGTGCTTGAGAATGTGACCAAAGCACGAACAAGTCTCATGTCTGCACAGTCCCCAAAAGATAAAGCGGAGGCAAATAATATGTTGTCTGAAGCACTCAAATCATTATTTGCAGTTGCTGAAAGCTATCCACAGCTGAAAGCAAGCGAAAATTTTTCGCAACTACAAAGACAGCTTGAAGATACTGAAGATAAAATTGCCTTTTCACGTCAATTTTACAATAGCAATGTGCTAGAATATAATACCAAAATAAAGGTGTTCCCCAACAATATGCTTGCCGATATGTTTCATTTTTCCGAAGATGTTTTTTTTGAGGCAAGTGAGGAGGAACGCAAAAAAGTTAATGTAAAATTTGACTAATCATTTATGACTATATACAACCAAATCAGTGCAAATAAGTGGCGCACTTATCTGATTATAGTGTTTTTTATTGCGTTGATTTCCTTTTTTTTCTACCTTGTTGGTATGTATGTAGGTGATTCTACAAGCTATTTTATTATTGGCATACTTTTTTCCTTCGTATCAGGCATAGGAAGTTATTTTTATTCAGACAGGATCGTCTTATTTATGACTGGTGCCAAGCCTGCTTCAAAAAAAGAATTTTTTGATTTTTATACCGTGACAGAAAATCTGTCCATTGCCGCAGGTCTTCCTATGCCAAAGCTCTATGTCATGAAGGATGAGGCTCTGAATGCGTTCGCAACTGGAAGAAACCCTGCTCATGCAGTAGTCGCCGCAACAACCGGTATATTATCTCGTCTTGAAAGGTCTGAGCTTGAAGGAGTGATTGGACATGAATTATCGCATGTGAAAAATTACGACATATTAGTGATGAGTATAGTGACTATATTGGTTGGTACATTAGTATTTGTATCTGATTGGATCATGCGCATAATGTGGTGGGGAGGACTGCGCCGTAGTAATAATGATAATGACCGCGGAGGAAATGCTTTATCATTTGTGATTTTTATCGTTTTTCTTATCCTTATGCCGATAATCGCGACTCTTATTCAACTTGCCGTCTCAAGACGTCGTGAGTTTTTAGCTGATGCATCATCAGCTCTTTTGACCCGTAATCCAGAAGGATTGGCGCGTGCGCTTGAGAAAATATCATCTGATCCACATCTGTTTGCACACGCATCAAATGCGACAGCACATCTTTTTATTTCCAATCCCTATCATAAAAAAAGGCATACGTTTTCATGGATTGCAGGATTATTCAGTACTCATCCGCCTGTTGAGGAACGTATTAAAATATTAAGAAGTATGTAAGTATACCGCTTTCAGATGAAATCCGATTTAATCGGATTGAAATTGCAATAAATCCTTTCATCTTTTCCGCAAACGGAATCCCGCAGAGCGGTGATCAGCGGTATAACCCTCCGTACGTCCCGCCATGGTGGGACTACGATGGGTATATTATTTATGAGTAATATAAATTTAAGTAAAAAGGAGGTCATACATCTTTCACATCTTTCGCAATTGAAATTAAGCGATGCAGAAGTCGAAAAATATCAAAAACAATTAAGTGAAACCTTTGACTATGTTAATAATCTAAATGAAGTAGTAAAGAAGAAAAACGAGGTTCAATCTGAAAAGTATACAGAAAATGTATTTTTTGAAGATGTTGCCTCTGACGCGCGAACACTCACGCAAGATCAAGCATTATCAAATGCGCAAAAGCAAAAGAATCACTATTTTCTCGTTGATAAAATTTTATGAATCTCTTAGGAAAATCGGCAATTGAATTAATATACTTACTTAAAAAAAAAGAAGTATCTCCTCGCGAACTTACTTCTTATTTTACTGATCGTATAAAAAAATACAACCCAAAGCTCAATGCATATCTGACAATCGTTGATACCCCCTTTGAAAACATAACAAATAAAGGCCTTTTATATGGATTACCTGTGGCAATCAAAGATAATTTCTGCACAAAAGGAATACGGACAACTGCAGGATCAAAAGTGCTTGATACCTTTATTCCTCCGTATGATGCGACTGTCATCGCACGGTTAAAACGTTCTGGCGCTATTATCCTTGGAAAAACAAATATGGATGCATGGGCGCATGGATCATCAACTGAGACATCAGATTATGGTGTGACAAAAAATCCTCATGATCTCAGTCGTGTGCCAGGAGGTTCTTCAGGCGGTTCAGCAAGCGCTGTGTCTTCTTATTTAGCTCCTCTTGCGATTGGTTCGGAGACTGCAGGATCAGTGAGACAACCAGCCGCATGGTGCGGGATAGTGGGGTTAAAGCCAACATATGGAAGAGTATCTCGTTATGGCGTGATTGCGATGGGATCGTCTTTAGATTGTCCAGGAACAATGACTCAGACTGTAGAGGATGCGGCATTTTTGCTTGAAATGCTTGCGGGACACGATCCGTATGATGCAACATCTCTTCATGATTTTATTGATCACTACTCTCTTTTATTGGAATCAAAAAAAATATATACGATCGGTATTGCAGATGAGTATTTTGATGGAGTAGATGAGGAGATTAAGGTGAGGATATATAAATGTATTGAGATTTTGAAAAAAAAGGGTCATACATTCAAAAAAATTAAACTTTTACACCCAAAATATTCTATTTCGGTGTATACCATACTTCAACGCGCCGAAGTGTCTTCTAATTTATCACGATATGATGGAGTGCGATATGGGAATACTCGAGACTTTTTTGGGAGTGAAGCAAAAAGGCGTATTATGTTTGGCACATACACTTTATCTCATGGGTATTATGATGCATATTATAAAAAAGCATTAGTAGTACGTGAGATGATACGGCATGATTTTATACGAGTATTCAAAGAGGTTGATATGATCATCGCACCGACAACGCCAGTGACAGCTCTTAAAATCGGTGAATGGGAAAAATATCCTTTTTTTGGGGAGATGATGGATGTGTTGAATGAGCCCGCGGCTATCGCTGGTCTTCCTGCTATAAGTATTCCGGCAGGTTTGGACAGTAAAAATCTACCTATTGGTATGCAGATTATCGGACGTCACAGTGATGAAAAATCAATTCTCACACTTTCACATCAATTTGAAAAAGAAACTGATTTTTTTGGAGTTGCAAAAAAAATTTTAGAAAAATACCCTGATTCTGATTGATTTTTTGTAAGGAACGGTTTTAGACCGCTCTCTACAAATTACGAACACACATAAATATGTTTGAAGAAAAAATCATTTACCAAGCAGTCATTGGACTTGAGATACATGTTGAGCTGAAAACGAAAGCTAAAA
>CAYJVA010000035.1:0-8018 GCA_964373465.1 uncultured Gammaproteobacteria bacterium | reverse complement strand
CGAGTACTTGATGGAGGTGTGGTTGTGTTTGATGCTGAAGAGGGTGTGCAAAGTCAGTCTGAAACAGTATGGAGACAAGCAGATAAATATAAAGTTCCACGAATTTGCTTTGTGAATAAAATGGATAAGATAGGAGCGCATTTTGAGAAAACAATAAAGGATATTAAAGAGCGATTGGGCGCAAAGCCAGCAGTGATGGTATTTCCAATTGGTAAGGAACAAAGTTTTGTGGGAGTAGTTGATCTTTTAACTCAAAAAACACTCCTTTGGGGTGATGACCCAACTGGAATCAAATACGAAGTACGCGACACTATTCCACATGATATAAAAGATGCAGTGACAAAGGCAAGAAATAAATTAATTGAAATCATTTGTGAACAAAACGACGTACTTTTGGATAAATACCTTAAAGGTGAAGACATCCCAGCTGAAGATCTTAAATTAGCGCTTCGCAAAGCAACTATCGCATACGCATTGGTTCCCATCTATTGTGGTTCATCTCTTCGTAATAAAGGAGTTCAAATGGTGCTTGACGCAATAGTTGATTATCTTCCTTCTCCTGCTGATTTGAAAGAAATTAAGGGAATTGAACCAACAAGTAAAGAAGAAGTAACAAGAAAATTGGTCAATGAAGAACAATTTTCAGCTCTTGCCTTCAAAATACAACTTGACCCTCACGTCGGAAAAATCACCTATGCTCGGATATATTCAGGCACACTTGAATCTGGATCCTACGTATACAATGCATCAAGAAGAACAAGGGAAAGAGTATCACGCATATTACTTATGCATGCAAACAATAGAGAAGAAATAGATAAATGTTATGCAGGAGAAATCGTCGCATTAGTTGGACCAAAAGATACAAAAACTGGTAATACCCTGTGCGACGAACATAAGAAAATCATTCTTGAGGAAATTACTTTTCCTGAACCAGTCATATCTTTGGCTGTTGAACCAAAGACAAAGGCTGATCAGGAAAAAATGTCACTCAGCTTACAAAGACTTTCAGAAGAAGATCCTACATTCAAAGTAAAAGTCGATCAGGAAACAGGTCAAACCATCATGTCCGGAATGGGAGAATTACATCTTGAGATATTAGTTGATAGGATGCGTCGTGAAATGGGTATGAATGTAAATGTGGGAAAACCCCAAGTTGCATATAAAGAAACAGTGCAACATTCATCTGAGGGAGAAGGAAAATATATTAAGCAAACTGGTGGACACGGACAATATGGTCATTGTATCATCACTCTTGATCCCATTGGAAGGGGAGAAGGATTTAAATTTATCAATAAGATTAAAGGAGCCGCCATCCCAAATGAATTCATTCCTTCAGTTGAAAAGGGAGTCAAAGAAGCTGTAGATAAAGGATTGCTTCTTGGATATCCAGTCGTTGACGTACAAATTACCTTAAACGATGGCACTTACCATGATGTTGACTCATCAGATATAGCTTTTAAGATCGCAGGATCCATGGCTTTTCAGGATGCGGCAAAAAAAGCATCTCTTATGCTTTTGGAACCTATCATGAAGCTTGAAGTGGTTGTGCCTGAGGAGTTTATGGGTGTTTCAATCGGTGATTTATCAAGTAAACGTGGTAAAATTTTAGGAACTGAAAAACGCAACAATGTCGTCATAATCAAAGCATATACTCCACTTGCTGAAATGTCGGGGTATGCCACACAAATTCGTTCATTGACTCAAGGTCGTGGATTTTTCTACATGGAACCATCTCACTACGAAGAAGTCCCCAAAAATATCGTGCAAAAAATGCTTGAGACTCGAGTGTAGTCAATTTAAAAATGTATTTATTGGTTCTATAAATAGACCTATAAATAAGTATTGACAATCGCACTTTCTCATGGTACATTTACTTTCAATATGGATACATCTTATGTTTCTATTACACAACTAAAAATTCACCCTGCAAAGATTATTTCCCAAGCAGACGATTATCCTTTGGTGATTAGGAGTAGAAATAAAATTAAAGGGTATCTTTTAGGCAAAGCGCTTTTTGAAAACATTATTTCTTATATAGAAGATTATATAGATAAAAAAGCAGTGAGAGAAGCAGACTTCACTCAAGGGAAAGATTTTGAAAGGGTTATGCGGGATCTTGATATATGAAGATTATTCTATCAGCAAAAGCAGAAAAAAATCTTAAAAGATTTTCTCGGATAGACCAGATTATACTCTCCAAAAAAATAAGACAACTTAAAGAAACTCATATCGCTCAGGAGGAAAAAATAAAAGGCTTTCAAAGCATTTATAGAGTGAGAGTAGGAAACTATAGAATGGTTTACAAAAAAAATTCTAAAGAAATCTATATTATCTTAATCGCTCATAGAAAAGATGTCTATAACCTATTAAAACAATTATTATAACTATTAAACGGAGGCGCATGATAAACAAACATGATAAACAAAAAAGCTTTTCTTGCTTTTAAACAACGAGCATTAAATGCTGTCGGATATGAGAATGAAGATCAACATGAAAAAAATAAAGTAAAGGAAAAGGATGGTTCAACAAGCGTCTATTATGAAAAGGGATTATGGAAATATCATGATAATTATTTTGGTGGGGAACCATATGGTGGGCGTGAAGTGATATTTTATGAAGGAAAAGCACTCCATATCACTGTATATTATGGATGGGTTGATAAAAAAGTAGACGTTGACTTAGTTTATGGCTTTCTGCGTCAAGCGCTTCAAACAAATAAAAATCCTGAAACTCCACGAGGACCACTAAAATTTCAATTACGTAATAATTTTTATCAAAATAAGTACGAAGGCACAATTGAATGTTTTCAAGGAAAAGAATTGATTTATCAAAACAAAAAACTAATATATACAGCTGTATACGCGGGAGGTTTAATTGACCAAAGAAGATTTAATTAACAATAAAAATAAACTATTTTTCCTTAAGACTTATTTTATCAAAATTTTAAATCTCTCCTTTTAGAACAAAATTTGTGAGTCCACAGGGACTCGAACCCTGAACCCACTCCTTAAAAGGGAGTTGCTCTACCAGTTGAGCTATGGACCCATTGGATATAGTATGTATTCTAACAAAAAAAAAGTGAAATTGCATAGGTGAAAAAAAAGTGTATTCTCTTGAAAATTAATGTTTCAAAAAGTATTCTATCATCAATGAAACAATTGTCAGACAATACATCAGGAGTTAATTATAGCATTGCAGATCCTGCAAAAATCCTAGCACAAAAAAATGCGATTAAGACTATCAAAAACTTACCGAATAACTATAAAGAAATTGCAGAAAGTCGGGGCGAATCTTCGTATGTGCTTGACATGGGAAACCACTATATTTCCTTTGTACAAGAAGGACTGGGAAGTAAAAACCTTATCGCAGATGAGATGTATCGCCTGACAGGAAAATGCTACTATACACAGATCGCACAAGACGCAGTATCTGCTATCATAAACGATCTTATCACAAGCGGAGCCACTCCTTTGGTCCTTAATGCATATTGGAGCGCCCATAATTACAATTGGTTTACGGATAAAAAAAGAACTAAACACCTTATTATGGGTTGGAAAAAAGCCTGTGATAAAGCCGGAGTTGTCTGGGGAGCGGGAGAAACACAATCACTTTCAGCTATTATTAAAACGGGTCAAATAGAGCTTGCGGGTTCTGCCATAGGTGTAATAACTCCAAAAGATCGACTGGTAACAAGCAAAAAAATTCGTTCTGGAGATAGTATTATTCTCTTTGCAAGCTCTGGTATTCATACAAACGGTCTGACACGAGCACGAAAAATTGCACACAATCTTAAACTTGGATTACTCACTCTTATAAAGGGGAAAACATATGGAGAGCATCTTCTGAAACCAAGTTATATGTATTCAAAATTGATACAAGCTCTATTTGAGTGCAATATAGATATTC
This sequence comes from uncultured Gammaproteobacteria bacterium, assembly GCA_964373465.1. Classification (GTDB taxonomy): domain Bacteria; phylum Patescibacteriota; class Microgenomatia; order UBA1406; family HO2-37-13b; genus DATDVH01. The sequence goes on along the minus strand of CAYJVA010000035.1, from coordinate 4,112 downwards.
ATTATATGGTTCATATCACCGGTCATGGATGGAGAAAATTAATGAGAGCAAAACAAGATTTTACTTATCGCATTAAAAAAATTCCATTCATTCCTGAGGTATTTGCTTTCATTCAAAAAGAAACAAGAATGACCCATGAAGAAATGTATTCAACGTTTAATATGGGAGCAGGCTTTGCGATTTTTGTTTTAGAAAAAGATACTGAACAGGTGATTAACATATCAAAAAGACACCTCATTCAAGCTTATGTCGCAGGAACGGTTGAAAGTGGAAAAAAAAGAGTAATAATTGAACAGAAAAATATTGTTTTTAAAGAAGAATCCTTACGTTTAAGAGTGTAAAAAGTGAGTAAAGCGATATTCAAACATTGAAAAATTTAGACTTATAATAAAGCGTGAAATATTTTTTAAACATCGCACCTATGAATATGTTCTATCTCTTAAAAAGTTTAACAAGAGCATGAATGAGTTGCGTGCGATCTTTTTTATTTTTTATAATATGGATCAGATGAGGAGATATTGAGAGTAGTATAATACCTATGATAATAGGGAGAAGATAACAGTCAACATCAGAAATAATATTCCCAAGGAAATAACCGGCTAAAGTCAGCCCCACAGCCCAAAGAATCCCTCCTATCACCTTAAAAGTTATAAACACAGAATACTCCATATCACCCATTTCTGCCACGATAGGAGCAAATGTTCGTATAATCGGAAGAAAACGCGCAATCATAATAGTCTTTTTACCATGTTTTTCATAAAAGAGTCGTGCTTTTATGAGATGGTCTTTATGAAAAATAAGTGAATCTTTTCGATTGAACAATTTTTTTCCTACTTTCTGTCCAAACATATATCCAACGCTGTCGCCGAGTATTGCTGCGATCAAGGAAAGAACAACAAGCAATCTTATATCAAAAATATCCTGCGAGGCAAGAAAACCAGCGGTAAAAAGTAAACTATCACCGGGTAAAAAAAATCTTATGAGCAAACCTGATTCTGCAAATATCAATGCAGTAATTCCAATACAACCAAGAGTAGGGATCAGTTCTCTTAAATGAAAGAGTAAAAAATGGTATTATAATACCAGTATATTATAATGAATATGCGCTCTTCAACTCATATCCCTACATCGTCAATCATTCGCCTCCTTGCGCTTGGATTGCTCAGCATAATACTATTTGTAGTAGTGGTATATATTCCACCAATTAATTTTTATATTATTATCTTTTTTTTCCTTTTTCTTGCTCTATGGTTTTTTATCCTTTGTTCTTTTATCTTTTCACCTATACAATCGTGCATTATTACACTCAGTATGCTCATGACGCTTTTTCTTCAAGCTCTTCACATTCTTGACTTTTTTATATTACTTACCCTCAGCGTTTTAACCATACTGCTGACAATCCTCGTTAAAAATTAAAACGTATGATGGTTTGATATAATAAAATATATATCATGAAAAATTTTGTCAGGTCTCGGTTTTTCTATCGCGTCGCAGAAAGTATAGTGCCTGCACTCACATGGATTATCATTACCTTTCCGCTCTGGTTCTCTCCCTTTCACCCTGCAATAGTTGCGTATTTTATTCTTGCCTTTATTCTTTATTTCTTATATAAATCAATTCGCACGATATATTATGCAGTTATCTCATACATCCTTATCGACCAAGCAGGAAAAATAGATTGGCTTAAGCGCCTTATGACAATCCCTTCTCATTCAAAAATTCACCATTTTTTAATCATCACTAATTACAAAGAATCTATTGATAAAATGGCACGTACTATTCAATATATTCAAAAACAAAAATATGCGAAAGAAAAAGTTTTTATTGTTTTGGCTATGGAGAAACGCGAAGGACAGGATGCATATGAACGAGCACGTATCTTACATGAAAGATTTTCTCATGATTTTGGTGGTTTTGAGACTGTCTATCATACCCTCAAGACAAGAGAGATAGCGGGAAAAGCAAGTAATGAATCATATGCTGCGCGTCATATCGCACACAAAATCAAAATAAAAAATATGAACCCTCAAGACGTATTAATAACTGTTTGTGATGCGGATAGCTTATTGCCAGATGAATATCTTGCGTATACAACAACTGCATTTCTGGAAGATAAAGAAAGAAAATATCATTTTTACAGCGCGCCAGTGCTTTTATATAACAATTTTTGGAGACTACCACTTCCTATCCGTGTACAAGCAACGCTCTCATCCATATTACGGCTCTCTTTTTTATCTCAAAAAAATCATCTCATACAAATATCAACTTACACAGTCAATTTGTGGCTTCTACAGGAAGTTGATTTTTGGGATGTAGATATTATCCCTGAAGATTGGCATATTTGGTTACAAACGTTTTTTAAGTTTGGATCGCGTGTGCAGACAATACCCATATATCTGCCCATTTCAGCTGATGCTACACTGGGAACCACTCTTTTTAAGACTTTTAAAAACCGCTATGAACAGGAAAAAAGATGGTCGTGGGGTGCATCAGATATTCCCTACGCTATAATCCGTTTTTTTGACACTCCTCATGTCTCTTTTATGCTCAAAATAAGAAAAATTTTTCAAATAGCTGAAACACATTTGTTATGGCCTACTACTTTTTTTGTGCTTACTATCTCAGCATCACTCCCTGCGCTCATCAACCCAAGTTTCAAGCGAACAGTTATGGGACTGTTACTTCCAAAACTTTCCTCATTTATTTTGACGATTTCATCCTCATTTCTTTTGGTATTTCTTTATTTTGATCATAAAATGCGATCACGACTCAATATAAAGACAAAGGCGACCCGACTTCCCATTCTTTTTATTCAATGGTATTTACTCCCCATTATCTCCTTTTTCTTTTCATCACTCCCGGCGCTTGAGGCGCATACGCGAATGCTTCTCGGGAAAAAATTAGAATACAAAGTAACTGAAAAAATATAACTGCGCAACTCACGTTTTCTTAAAATCAAGTGCAGTTGAGTTGATGCAGTATCGTGCGCCCGATGGCACTGTATCATCATCAAATACATGTCCCAAATGAGAGTTGCAACCAGCGCAAAGTACCTCGGTCCTTTTCATAGAAAGACTATAATCCTCTTTCAGGATAATTTTATTTTTTTCAAGAGGCTGAGAGAAACTTGGCCATCCGCTTCCTGAGTCATATTTTGTATCAGATAAGAATAACGATCTACCACACGCGACACAATGATATATGCCTTTTTGATTGTGATGATAATATTTACCAGTAAATGGACTATCAGTCCCTTTCATTCTACACACGCGATATTGTTCTGGGGTAAGCTTAGTTTTCCAATATGATTCAGATTTATTTTTTTGATTATCGTTCATTTTTTCTGTATCTTTGGGGAATGTGGTCAATTTTCCAATATTTTTTGCGTGGTAAAAAACAATACCGAGCTCTTTAAGTCCGTTTCGTAACCAGTTTCATTCCCTGCAACGCTGTTGATATTATACCGTACTTTTGTCATCAAGATATTATTCTTTGAATACTACTGTATGAGACTTGAGAAACGTGACATCGAAAGTTTCAAGAAAGCCCAATCTTCCCAAAAGAGCAGGGACTTCACTATGGTCAAAAAAAGCAATCGGGATTTTTCTTTCAAAATGGCCAATTTTTACCACAATTTTTGATTTATATAAATAAATTGTTTGATCTCCTCCTTTTTTTTGCTTTTCATAAATTTATGATATACCCATCGTAGTCCCGCCATGGCGGGACGTACAAAGGGTTATGCCGCTGATCATCGCATACGAGATCCCGCTTTGCGGGAAAGATGAAAGGATTTGTTGCAATTTCATCTGAAAGCGGTATAACACTATATGTAGTAAAACACAATAAGCAAATTTGGACTGGGGCAAAGCGTTAAAATCTGATGCTTATCATCATTATTTTGGCTCTATTCTGAACGAATCAATGATTTGCTTCAAATCTTGTTTCATCGTAGTGATATTGTCTCCTTCTCGAGATATTTCTACAAAATGCTTTTGACCTCTGCTATCTGTATAATCGGTTACATAGAGAAGATATTTTCCTCCATCGTCTCCGTAAAGAGGATGAGAACCAAACCACATAATAAAATTAACCTGTGATAAAGAACTATA
>CAYJVA010000034.1:0-8093 GCA_964373465.1 uncultured Gammaproteobacteria bacterium | reverse complement strand
ATATTTTTTACTTTTAATTTTTGACTTTTAATTTCCATCCTCCCCCTCCTATCTCAATCACCACATCTCCTTTTTCATCCGTTCGTACATATTTCTTATTTAACGCCTTAAAAAAATCCAAAATTACTTTTGACGGATGACCATACGAGTTATTCTTACCAACACTTATCACAGAGAGTGTCGGATCTGCCAACCGCAGAAGATCAGACGTCAATCCATTCTTTGAGCCATGATGGGGCACTTTCAGAATATCAATCGGTATTAGAGATTGCTCTGAAAGCTTTTTTGAAACCTTATCTAATATAAAGGCCGATGCATCGCCTGTAAAAAGTATTTTTGTCTTTTTATCCGTAAAAACGAAAACGTGTGAAAAATCATTCAGATTTCCTATTGGGTCAAAAATATCAGTCGTGCTGTCTTTTTTTTGAATGGTATGATCTCTCACAAATTGTTTTTCAGGCCACAAAAAAGTGATATGAGTGTCTTTCAGATTTATTTTATCACCCGTATACAGATAGCGTATAGAGGTTTTTCCTTTTTTTAATTTTTCCTGAAAAATAGAAAATGAGTGAGCGGGATTTGAGACCGGTGGAACAACAAAATTTTTTATCGTATACCTATCAAGAATCTCCCCAAACCCCCCGTAATGATCTTTTTGTGGATGTGAGAGAAATGCCAATTCAATCGTACGATCATAAAAAGGCATATATTTACCAAGACACGTCAGGATAGCTTTCGTTGGTCCTGCATCTATCACAATATCTGTTTTATCAGCAGTCCGAATGTATACCCCATCCCCTTGTCCCACATCGCAAAAAACAACTCTCGTCGTATGACGAAATATGTCGCGAACAGAGACTGACATGATGATAAAAAAAGCTATTAACACTGAAACTGCTATGGTTTTGAATGAAAATCCCGCAGAATCAATCATAAGAAGAAAAACCTATCCCCCTTTTGGGGAAAAGAGAATATAACTAAAAGGGATTTTTGACAATGACTCAATCACAAACACCATATAACTCGTTAATCCATACGAGAAATACGACGGCACAAGACCTAAAGACCAATGAATTTTGCCAAGTAAAGCCGTCAAGAAACCTACGATCATCAACGGTGCAATGAGAAAAGAAACCAATATCGTTGAGATGGGCGCAAGAATAGAAATTTGTTTGAAATAGAAAAAAATAATCGGTGCAGTAAAAATCTGTGCCGCAAGTGAAGTCCGAAAGTCTTTTTTGAGCGCTTGTATCAGACGTCCCGCTCCTGTGCTCTGTTTTTTGAAAGTATACCCACCAAAAAGCATAATTCCCATTGTCGCCCCATATGATAATTGAAAAGAGATGGTAGTCAACCACCGCGGTTTCACCAGTAGAATGACCAACGCAGAAAGAAATAAAAGATATACGCCATGGGTTCTCCTCCCTTGAGATATTGACACGCTCGTTAAAATACCCATAATACCAGCACGCACAATCGGAGCTTGAGGACCAACAAAAATAACAAAAATAATTGTTCCCAGAATACTAAGCACTAAAGAAATCTTTCTGCCAAATGAACGTGTGAGAGAGATAATAATCGCTGAAAGAATGCTGATATTCATTCCAGAAAGCACCACGATATGCAGAAGCCCCACTGCTTTTAATTGTTCATAAAAAATGTGAGAGGTTTTCACTGGAACTCCAAAAAGTATCCCATTCAAAAGAGAAGAGTGCGGTTCTGGAAGATACTGATTGATAACTGAAGTAAAAAAAGCCGGTGAAACCATATAAAAATTCTACTCAATGCTGATTAGATTCTTAATTTTTGCAAAAACACTTTGAGAGACGACTTTCTTATTGAGTAATTCTTCAAGAGACGAATATGGTCTTTTATCAATTATTTTTTGTGCTGTCACAACGCCAATACCGGGTAGTCTGTCTAATTCATTTATTGAGGCAGTGTTTATCCCGATCAAACCAGAATTCATATCTACTGTGGTGTTTGGTTTCCCACTACTACTTACTCCCGCAACTCGTCCCTCTGCTACTTCATCTTTTGAGGGAACATAGATTTTCTCTTGATCAACCATTTTTTTTGCCAAATTAAACGTTCGTGTAAAAAACTCTCTATCAGCATTTGCGGACAATCCATCAGCTAACACTAACACATCCTTGAGTCGTGCTCCTTCAGTCACTTCATATACGTCTGGCTTTTCCACCGCACCTTGAATATCAACAAATATATGTGGCCCATCTGAAGGGATATTGGTAGAATTTTCAACCTGAGATTGGAATTGAATCGCATCATCAGTCTTGTTAAAAACAGCAAACGAAACCACTAAGGAAATCACTATAATTAAAACTGAAATACTTCCAAGTAAAAGCTCTGAACGAAAAGCACCAACGAAGTCAAAAATACGATCTCTAAAATCTCTATACAAGGTCATATAGAGAGATTATATATGACTTTATTATTATTGGATAAAAATTAACAAAAATAATATATATTTACGATATATAATACTAACCACAATTTTAAACACTCAAGAGGGTTGACTGATAAAGAATTCTTTTAATTTCTTTGAAGAGGGAAAAAGCCTCAAAACCAATCCAGCGATGACCAGCGATGCTTTTTGGCAATCCAGGATCGTCTCTTATAAGATCTACGTATAAATCAGTGATTTGAGTCAATTTTTCCATTGGTCTTTTTGCTGACGAAAGCAGTTCATGCCATTGTTTTAGCACCATTCGGTACTTTTTTTCCAGCGATGATATACTCCATACTTTTTCAATCAACCCTTCTTGCTTTCCAAGAATATGCGTTGATTCAAACGCGTGGATATATTTTTCTTCTTCTCTTCCATACACTAGTGTGCGTAGATTTTCAATGATCGGATGAGGAGTTATCCAAAAAGACCGATGCCATGGCCCAAGTCCCCATCCTTTCATAGAGCGACGAAGACGATCGCGCATATCCCTTTTTTTTTCTGGGATTTCATATGAGATTACTCTCCATAATCCATCCCATTCCTGCTTGATAAACCGAAAAAAAGGAAATTCAAGACAGAGCTTATCATAGCCTTCTTCAGTAAGGCAGTATGCACGATGAGATACTGATGACGCAATCAATTTATTTTTTAACATGCCTGAAATAGTTCCCTTAGTTTTATGATTGAAAGTGAGATTAAAAATTGGTAAAATATTATTATCAAGAATTATAAAGGGGTGTGTATGTTCACTGGTCAAAAAAAGAAGGAGCATAATTTTTGTTTCTCTATTTTTTACCTGCATAGCAATAAACTAACAGACGAGTATTTACTTGTCAAGTAGATTTCCTGAATAGGAGAAAATATCACTCATTCTAACTATCTGCTAAAAAAAAATACACTGGTTTTATACTTTCAATATGCTATTTTCAAGAGTTTACTTTGCAATATAATTTCTTACCCTACAATTACATTATAAAAACAGTCTAAATAAAATATAAAACGTACGTACTTTTTTTTACTTTATTGAGACTAATACATTCATTCTTCTCTTGTTTTATTATTTTTATTCATTTCTTTTTTTACGCATACATTTTTATTTTCACGCTATTTGACTATGGGCTCTTACTTTATAATAAGATTGACATAACAACATTATTTATATTCGGTAAATAAAATAAACTTAATTAAACTATATTGATACGCATTGTTTCACCTGCCTTTTTATGCAAAATAACTCTATCAAAATAGTATTAAAATACCTCTTGACATACTCGTAATTGTTTCCTACTATAAAAATAGTATGTTTTACCGGTATAATCTCAATAATCTTGAGGCTTTGTTTAAAGACTATCTTGTTTCGGGAATAAAAAAAGGACACTCGTATCATAAAAACACCATAAAAAATTACCTTTCAGATATTCGTCATTTTCTCGGATGGTTTGTTCAGGATATAAAAGAAAAAGAAAAATCCTTTTCTCTTTCAGAGTCTCATATTGAAAGGTACAAAAAATATCTTACTACTAATAACTTACCTTTACGAAGTATCAATCGCCGATTATCATCATTAAGAAAATTCTGTTTTTTCTGCTTAGAGGCAAAAATACTCAATACAAACCCAGCAAAAAATATGAAAAATATATCCGTGTTAAAAAACAAAAATGCAGAAATAAAGAACATATCTTCTCTTATTGATGATTTTCAACACGATCTAAAAGCAGAAGGCCTCTCTCATAACTTAATTGAAAATTATACACAGGATATAAGAAAATTTTTTTCAGAAGTCACGCACTATGGATAAATTTCTTTCAAGAGAAACCATCAACAGATATAAAGAGGCGCTTCAGAATAAAAATATTTCTTCAGATATCATACAAAAAAAGCTTTCATCATTGGCTCGATTTGTACACTGGTCTCATAAAAAAGGCTATATTAAAAATGACAACATAACACAAAGGCAGAATCTTCTTGCAGATAAACCAGCACTACATTATCAACAAATACCAATAAAAAGCAAAACGTCTGTGGTTTTTATTATTTTAATATTTATTCTTATTCTTCTTATGCCTGCTGGATACGTGCTTTATACTCAAAAAAAACTAAAAAATAAAACTCAAGAGGCTGTTGGGAGAAAATATGAAGGGAAAAGAACTATTCTTTTTCAAGGAACTCTTACTGATAATGTGGGAAACCCTATTGATATAAAAACAAACGTACGATTTGCGTTGTATAATCAAGATAATGGAGGAAAGAAATTATATAGCTCTGGAGAGTGCTCTCTCACTCCTGAAAAAGAAAGTATTCTGACAATAGAAATTGGAAAAAACTGCGGTCTTCCCATAAACCAAAACCTATTTTTGGAGAATCAGCGCGTGTATCTTGGTATTTCAGTTGGCAACGATGCAGAGATGAATCCTCGTCAACAGATCTCAAACGTTGCATATACAGAAGACAGTGCCAACCTTCAAGGACATACGCTTGCATCTGTTGGAAACGAAAATCCAGCCCTCTCTGATGGAGCTGCTATCAATACAATCCCTTTTGTCAATCAGTACGGCAACCTTGTCTTGGCAACAGCAAATCCTCGCCTCATCAGCACTTCAGGCACATTTCAACTACGGGGTCAAGCACTTACTCTTGCAACCGACACGGGATCTGCAGGAGATATTGTGTTCAATCCAGACACCGGAGGAAATACCTTTTTTTCAGCTGGAAATGTCGGCATACGAACAGAAAATCCTCTGACGTTTGATTTTCAGATTGGGGGTCATGCAGGGCCTGATAAAAATAATATATACAATCTTGGATCAGAAGCATTTCATTGGAATACTGTCTATGCAAATAATCTCATCGGTTCAGATGTTGGAATACTCGGATATTTAAAAAGAAATAATAATGCTGTATCTCTTACCCATCCAACAGACGATCTCCTTATCGGCGATACAACGAGCCTATCCTCATATATTAAACTCAACGGAACATCAGGAAACATTGGAGTTGGGACACAAAACCCGCAAGAAAAACTGACAATTGGATCAAACGGTAACCTTGCAACCGAAATGTCTGCGCCCAAAAATGTCTTAGTATATACGGGTTCTGGAGGAGCCTTAAGTGCTGGTACCTATTATTTCAAAATAGTTGCATCTGACAGTGTAGGCACGACAAATAGCTCGCCTGAAGTATCCTGTACGGTCAACGGAACCTCACAGACACGATGCGCGCTAAGCTGGGATACGGTCATCGGAGCAACTTCATATAGAGTATATAAAGGTGGCTCACCCAATACACAAGACCGATATCAGACGACAAATACGAATTCACTTAATTATGATGGTGATGGTGGCGCCACACTTGGATCAGTTCCATCAGTCACCACCGCATACGTCAGCAAATGGTCCGCGGTCGGAAGTTCATGGCTCCTTGGGGGAAATTTGGGACTTGGCACAATCAACCCAAGCAAAGGTAAGTTACACATAGATGCTTCAAGAGGAGTTCTTTTGTATACAAATAATACCGGCACGGGAAACAGCATAGAAGATTCAAGCGGCGCAAAACTCACTTCATCTGGTGTGTGGACTGATGCATCAGATCACACAAAGAAAAAAAATATAAAAGCACTTTCCTATGGACTATCTGATCTGCTCAAGCTTAATCCTGTAAGCTATCTTTGGAAAGATTCTGGACTCGCGGATATTGGCTTTGTCGCGCAAGAAGTGCAAAAAATAATTCCAGAACTCGTCTATGGGGTCGAAGGCAACTTGAGCATGTCGTACGGACATCTGACCGCACTGATAACAAAATCTATCCAAGAACAACAAAGTCAAATAAACACGCTCATACATGATGTCCACACTCTCTCTCAAAAATTATCAATACAAGATCTTTTTGTGACAGATACGTTCGTATCACCTGTGGTAACAACAAAAGATCTTACAGCTACAGGAAAGTCAATACTGAATGAAGTTGAGTCTGATGCTATCCAAACTCATACTCTCACTACGGATCAAATTCTCTCGCAAAAGGGAGAACTCACCTTGGGAGGAATTTCAAAATTCATTATTAAAAATCTTGACAATGCACATATCGCGGTTTTTGATCAATACGGCAATGCAACTCTTTCAGGATCACTCACCAGTGATGCTCTTAATACCCAAACCGCTTCAATCTCAGGACTATTAACTGCAGACACTGTCGCAACAAACACTCTGACTGCATCATCATCATCTTTTGAAAATCTTTATTCACATGATGCGACCATCTCTGCCACCTTAAAAGCGAAAAATATTGAATCTGATAATATTACCGCAATTGAAAATAAGCTGTCAAATATACAATCTGCTTACGTGACAAATGAATCCCTGTCTACGAATATAAACGACATTCAAAAACTCCTTGCCGAGATACGTACTCAACCCCTTCCCACAAGTCTTTATGATCAAGATATACCAACCACTTCAACCAATTCTAACCAACAAACCAATTCAACTAATTCAACTAATTTTAACCAATTGCAACCAACTTTAACTAATCTGACTGTATCTGACGCTACTCACCTGTATGACGCGTCAATTGCCAATTCTCTCACGATCGGGAGTCTGATTTTTAAGGACGATACACTCCTCTCTCTTTCATGGGAATTAAAATTATCCGCACTCTCAACTATCAATTTGCTTGATGGAGCGGTAATAATCGCGAAAGATGGCTCATTAACCACGCGAGGCGAACTTATCGCGCAAGGAGGCGTTCGTACAGACTCCATCTCATCATTACAACCAAATGGAGCGGTTGAGATCAAAAATTCAAACTTAAAAATTAAAAATGCATTTGATGAAAATGTCGCAGAAATAAATTCTTCTGGAAGCGCATATTTTAAAGAGGGAATAAGTGTAGGAAAATACACGGACGCAACTTCATCAGCTGTGATCATCGCGGCGCCTGATAATTTTAATCAAAACGGCATATATGCTCCGGCTATTCAGACAGACGCTCAAACAGCTGGCATAGCTTTATTGCCGGCGTATGCAAATGAAATAATAATCTATACTGACAAGCTCAAAGACGATTCATTGATTTATATTACTCCAACAACACAAACAAAAAACAAAACCCTGTTTGTGGCTCAAAAAGAGAGCTGTGTGATAAATACTACTTTATTGGCAGTTGATACAACTATCTGCAAACCATTTTTTAAGGTCGCACTTGACAAAGCCTTGAACGTGGATATTAAATTCAATTGGTGGATAGTAAATTAGTTATTTAGGCCGCATTCGTTAATAATTTGACAACTATTTCAGTCCCGCTTACGGGATCTCGCTCTGCGACGATTAAAGATGCGGCACAAGGGCTCGTATCCCTCAATACAGAGGAAGTTATTGAGGGACGAGCCCTTAGCTTGAATTACAATTAAATTTTGTCAAGGAGTGTGGGGAGTTACAATGTCAACTATTACTTGACAAATACCTATGGTTTTTGTAAACTTATAACAAACATTATGTACAAGCGTGATATTCTACCGGTGATTGAAAAAGAATTAACAACCAAAGAAATCGTTGTTCTCACTGGCATGCGGCATGTCGGTAAAACAACCATTTTAAAAAACCTCTATGAGTGAAACAATTCTGACAAT
>CAYJVA010000033.1:1270-8417 GCA_964373465.1 uncultured Gammaproteobacteria bacterium | reverse complement strand
TTTCTTTCTGCTGAGGGTTTATTTTTATCTCCAATGTTCTTACATAGATCTTGTAATGATGAAGGATTATCCCCGCACGTGCAATTTTGAGGATTGGGTTTAAGCGGGTCTTGATATCGTGGATAACTTCCGTCTGTACATACTAATGCAGATAACTCATTTTGCATTCCCTTATCAATTTCATCAGTTCCTTTTTGAATAAATTTATTTATTAATGAATCTATAATAGCATTAACCTTTACTTCCTTTATGTCAATTTTCGCCTTTTCTAATAATACTTTTGAACAACAGGCTTGATTTTTTCTTCCGCAACCAATATCTTGATTCTCTAATAAATTATTAAATTGCTGTATGGCTCCCTCCACTCCCTGTTCATTCAATTTGTTCGCATCAGCCGGATTATTTATAACGGGCACATTCACGTTTATTCCTCCGGGTGCTCCAGGGAGACCGGGAGCAACATCGGCTAATACGAATGAATTAACTATATTAAAAAAGAAAATGAGACTCAAAAAAAAAGTGATTATAATGAAAAAATACTTCTTCATAAGAATAATTAATTCAATAATACATTATTTTTCTCTATCATGTCAACAGATATGGACTTTTATTCTATTTTTTTCCTTCTTGCTCTTTAAGCGCCTTTTGGATCCATTTTACTATAGAAAATAATCCTAACAATACGGCTGTGTTTGGTATAAAATCTGTCATCCAGATTTTGGCAGTATCCACGCGCTCTGCTCGAGATAACATCTCAAATGACCATGGCCCATCAAACCCAATCGCATGATCATATCCTAAACGTCTAAAATAGGCATTAATATCATCAACATCCATAGTCATAGCATGTCTATCCCCATGCAATCGCGACAATGATACTGTTTTTGCGTTAAATAATTCGTATGCTTTTCCAATGAAAAATGGGATACGTGCAACTGAATTTTCTCTAAAATATCGGGCTACTATGGTGGCTATATAATAATTTGCCCGTTTTGCGTCAAGTCCTATACTTTCAAGGGTATGAATCTCATGATGTAGTTTTTCTATCTCTTCAAGCTTATGACTTTTTGCCGCATCCATCAACATATGATCTAGATTTGCAAGCTTTTTAGTGATCTCGTTCCACCCATGAAGATCTCCCCATAATCTCCTGATAGTATTCTCGCCTGCTTTAGTACCCATCTCTTGAAAAACATATCTCCAATCAATATCGGCAGTATTTGGGTGCATATTATGACCCATATCATTGTACCACGTCCGAGCCATACGGTAAAAAAATCCGTCTTTAGCATTGCCCAAGCTTTTATCGTCACTACCAAACTCGCTTTCCTCACTTCCAATAGAGCCTTGAAAGTAAGGGATAATACCTTGATTATTTTTATCTTCTGAAAAAAGCAAATCAGCGAGACCTTGGTCATTTATATCTCTTCTCTCCATACGAGCTCCGTTTCTTAACTTCACCTTTTCAGAAGAATCCGCAAGTTCACCATAAAACCATTCAGTAATTTTTTCTTTATCATTAGATGTGATTTTTCCGTCTACTTCTTTAATATCTAGCGCCTGAATGCCTAGTGTAAATGTATTTTTATAAAACTTATTTATCTTCTGAAGACATACCATATTTTTTTCTCCAAAACGAAGAATGAGTCTTTTTTGATGCAATTGAAGCTTATTTTTTTCATCTGCATGAAGATTTTTGAAAGTATCAGAGTTAATATCAAGAGTGATGTAGTCAATGATATCTTTATCTTCTTCATCAATTTTGATAGTAATACCGCCAAACTCTTTAGATAATACTTCAGGCGCCATCTGATTTATATTATTCAAAAAATCAATAGGAGATCTCTGAAGGAGAGTGTAAAAATTACTCCCTCGCAAAACCAATGTGCGGGCTTCCAAAAGTTCAGAATAGGTATAATCTTTACCACTTTCCTTATAGACAATTGCTCTATATTTTTTCCCTTTTTGATACTCTTCTTCAACATACCCCTTCTCTTTCTTACTCATTTTTTTTAGCTCATCTTCTATTTGTTTATCCAGTAAATCAGAATAAGTATAATCCTCTCCTTCTAATGTATATATTATTTCCGCTTTTTTCCCTCCCGACTGATATTCGTGAATATACTGCTTTTTTTGCTTTTTACTCATTTTTTTCCATTCTTTATCAGTTTTTTTTAAGTGGTTTTTTAAACTCATTTCAACGATTTTTTTAGACTCTTTTACTTTAGCTTTTGAAGAATCTACACCTAATGCAAAATCGGCAAATTTTTTTGCCCGCTCGGCGTCAAAAAAGAAACGGGCTCCAGCGCCAACTCTTTCTGTCAGAAGCTCATACGCTTTAGTCCAATCATCAGACATCTTAAATTCTTTGAAATAATCTTTTAGGGTGGTATCAAACCGAAGAATTTTGTCATATGTTGATGAAAAACCAGCTCCACGCCAGCTCCAACGCGATGCAAGTCCACCAATACCGAAAATATTAAGTAGTTTCTTAAATTCCGAATCTTGTAGCAACCAATCTTTTTCCATCTCATCAAGAGATTTGTATTTTTCTTGTTGAAAGTTTTTCCCAGCTTGCTCTTTTTCTTTTTCAGGATCCCAATATTTCCATTGACTTGGAGTAATCACTCTTTGCCAAAAAGACATCTGAGGAGCTGTATCAACTTTTAACTCATAAATCTCTGGCATGTGCATAGTGTTGTGAGGACTACCTCTTAAAATTCGCCACATCCAACTTGGATTGAAAAATTTCAACATGTCATAAAAAAGACTACCATGAGACTCTTCATGAGGAGTACCCGTAGCCATGATCTCAAAAGCGCGCATACTGGTCAAAAATGAGGTCATATTTGCGTATTTGAGCGCTCTCTCAATCTCCCATTTTTCTTCACTTCTAAAGTCTTGTAAACTTTCAATGTCATGCCCTTGCACTCCTGCAGTTTCAACTTTTTCTGCATTTATGGTTTTTTCACTCTGTTTTTGCAAAGTCTCTATTCGTTTTATTAATCTTTTTTTTAATTTTTCTCTATCGACGCTCTCAAGAAAAAACTTCTTGGTATTTTGACCGCTTGCAAAAAGACCTGGTCTCACTTGATTTTTATTCATACCCATATCAAATTGCAAGTATCTTTCAAGTTCTGTGATGGCCTCAGCAATTATTTTGCCTCCAGTCTCACTTGTCAGAGGTGCAGTCAAAGAAGATACGTTATACCGCGCCACATGCTCTATCAAGTCTTTTGGACTAGTGATTATCTTCATCCAAATATCAATGTTGTGACTCAGCTCTCGAAGCTCCCTCTCACGAGATACTTCCTGTAATAATCCTTTCTGAATGAATTCAGAAACACTTTCATTTATACCATCAACTTTTCTCACATCTTCGTCTAAATTAATTATGAGTCTTTTTAAATATCTATACGCTACTCCTTCATGATATTCGTTATAGCTTTCTTGAAACATTTTCTCGGGATCCGCATCAACTGGAGCAAATAATCGGTTAATAAGCTTAAGAGCCGTTCTTTTCAATCTGATTTTTTCTCTATCAGGAAGATTTCCATTATCTAATAAAGATAGAATACCCTCTTTTGAGAATAAATTTAATTCATTATCAGTAATTGTCATATATTGCCTTAATTGTGCTACTAATTGATCCCTTGTAGCCTCCTGCGAAAGACCAGACTGAACACATAATTTTAGGGCCTCATTTACATTAATACGAGCTTTTTCTTCATTAGAGAACTTACCTTCAATCTCAGCTTCCATTTTTGATAGTTCATCTTGATTTCTTATCTTATATATTCTTTCATAAAACTTATCTTCAAGGTTAAAATTCGTGAATTTGTTTCGCATTGCATTAAAAAAATTATTCAGGTTATTTTCTTGTTCTTTTGTGATACTATCACCCCTTTTTGGTGCAAGCTGTTTCGCTATTTCCTCTCCCACAGATTTACCAATCTCTTGTACACTTTCTGGAGATATTTTCATTTCTGATTCTGGTGCATTGCTTTGTCCATTTTCTGGATTATTCATTTTTGCCATGATTATAGCTTAAATTGATAATGCAATCTTTCAAGAAAACTGTAGCATATTTATTGTGCCGATACAAGAGGGAAGGACAAAAAAGGAGGTATTTAAAATCGTAGCTAAGACGCGCGGTGCCGGATACACGGTCCGTCGTTCTTATCATAAGCGTATGATACTATATGAAAGATCAAAAAGCAAGGGGGTAAAAAAAACGTTTGACTTTATATATTTTACGGGGTACAATACGTTTGTTATTGACACCCCCGCCTCAAAGCGGGGGCTTTTTTATGTTTTTTGAATATACTTTCTCACGTCTTCTAAAAAAATGTGATATTGTTTTCTCATCTCCCATGCAATTCCTTTTTCAAAACATAAAGCTATAAATCCCTTATTATTCTCAAAAGCATAATTTCTCACCTCTAAAAAATCACTATCGCCACTTCCTATCATCACTATGTCAAATGTATTAATATGTCTTGCCACATCAAGAGCAATCTCCACATCAAAATTACATTTATATTCAAACTTTCTTTTTATTTGATTGATCCATATTTTTTTAAGCGGTTTTGTCTTTATTACAATACTTGATTTTTTAATCACCTTACAAAAATTATTAAAAGGTAATATGTCTTTATCGTTTAGTGGCGTACCGATATATAGTTTGATTACAGAAACACTATAAAATTGTTCTAAAAATCTACGGAGTTTCGTGTAAGAGATATGCCATCCAAGTTCTCTTTGTGGATAAAACCAGTTTGCATTATCTATAAAAATTCCTATACGTTTTCCTTTTGTTTTTTGAATAATCCGAAGAGTTTTTTCTGAGATTTTATGTTTGATATTAAGCGGTAATTTAATCATTATGGGAAAGCAATTTTTATATTATGAGGAACATTTATTTTTGCCGAAGTTATAATCTGTTTATCCACATGATCTAAAAGTCTATCGCCAACTCTATACCATCTTTTATACTTTTTAATACTCCCTCAACCGTATCGCCGTAATCTGTAACGCCTAATGTATGACAATAAGCTACGTATACGGTAGATCCATCCTCATATTTTTCTGGTTCAATAATGATGCGGTAATTCAAAACTTTTTTTTCCATAGTGCTTTATTCTATCACTTTTCTATTCATTTTTCACCCACAAAAAAATCAAACATAATATCTTTTGTTTAAACTCATACTTAAGAAGTGGTTTCATTCTTTTTCACCGCAACCATAAGGATACGATCTGCGCCTTCCCCCTCGGAGTATGAAGCGATATCAGGGTGCACGCGAGCAATATATTCATGCATGATCTTGCGTTCGTATGCTGAAAAAGAACGAAGAGGAATGATGCTCTTTTCCTCCCTCGCGCGCAACACGACGTTTTCCGCAATTCCTTCCAATCGTTCCACTTGTTTCTCGCGATAATCATTGACATTGACGACAAGCTCTACTTTTTCATTGCACTGGTTATACATAATCGCCTCAAGCACTCTTTGCAACGCATTAAGCGTCTCGCCATATTTGCCTATGATAAGGGGCGCATCATCCTTAGTTTTGATACCAACAGTATACACGTTGTCTTTCTCAACGACTTCAACCGACGTATGAAATCCTAATTGTGTCAAAAGCTCACTGCTTTCTTTTTGAATAATAGTTTTTTTATCCATAGTCTAAAACCTCCGAATCCGAGGTTAAATATCTATTTTTTTTGATGCTTGAATTATACTAAATAATGAAAAAATATTCCAATAAAGCGACAAACCAACCGGTAAGGTATACGAAAACCATCCGATCATCACGGGAAAAATATATTTCATCTGCGTATTCATCATCCCCTGTATATCAGATGTTGATTGTTTTTTATCATCAGTGTTTTCTTTTTTCTGTATGACGACTGGCTTTCCAGAAACCGTTGATGGAGTTGAGACTTTCACTTGCATATACTGTAAAAAAGCAGTGAGTGCGGGGATTAGGAGATAATACCATCCATACTTTTGAAAATGCGACGGAGCAATCCCCAGATTGATCCCAAAAAACATCGGATCAATTGATGCGATTTTCAAAAACTGAAAATAAACCATCTTATTCACCTGTCCTACCAATTTAGTCGTCCCGCCATTGATGAAAAAAAGAGACAATACGTTATAAAGCGCAATAAATATAGGCAGTTGAATCAATGCAAACACACACCCTGACGCGGGATTAACTCCCATTTCTTTGTACAGTTTCATTTGTTCCTCTTGTAATTTTCGTTTATCGCCTTTATGTTTTTTTGTGAGATGATCAAGCTGAGGCTTGATCTGTGCCATTTTACGCGCCATCATGGTTTGCTTGTGGAAAAAAGGGTGAAGCGCAAATCTGATGAGCGCGGTCAATGCAATGATGGAAAATCCAAATGCAAAAGGAATACGTAACAATAAAAACCCATTATATAAAAAAAGAAGAAGATTGATAAAAGGAAAAAATAAAATCTTGTTATAAATAAGAGTAAGAAAAGCAAACATACATTTATACCGTCAGACGGCTCCTCCCTTTTGCTCGACGTCGCGCCAATGTGAGACGACCTTTTGAGGTATGCATACGCTTCATAAACCCATGCTTTCTCATTCTTTTTCTTTTTTTTGGTTGATAGGTGCGTTTAACCATAAGTCAAACTATATTAAATATAAAAAATAAAAAATAAAATTTACTCAATTAAAAATTAATTAAAAATTTAAAACTTAAAATTTTGATCTAATAAGGATGTTTCTTCTCCTTCCAACTCTTTCCATACTGCCTCTGTCACAAAAGGCATGAAGGGATGCAGACACATCAACAATTGAATATAGACATCCTTCAAAACAGTGACAACCTCTATATTACCAGATTGCACCTCATCTTTCAACACCTCAATATAGTGATCAGCGTATCGATGCCATGAAAATTCATATAATAATCCAAACGCATGTGAGAATTGATATTTCTCCATAGCCACATGATATTGTTTCTTTATGGTATTAAATTCTTTCTTTGGACTCTCGAGGATTTTTAATTTTTTATTTGTGTTTTTTATATTTGATTTTTTATTTTTTATATTCAGATGAATAAACCTCCCCATGTTCCATATTTTATTCGCAAAATTCCGCATCCCGC
>CAYJVA010000033.1:0-1170 GCA_964373465.1 uncultured Gammaproteobacteria bacterium | reverse complement strand
AGATGAATAAACCTCCCCATGTTCCATATTTTATTCGCAAAATTCCGCATCCCGCGGATTTTATCTTCTGAAAAAATCACCGTACCTCCTTGTCCTGTACCAAACACCAAAGACGCACGCACAGCATCTGCACCGTACTTATCAATCATATCCAAGGGATTAACTACATTACCGCGACTTTTACTCATTTTCATCCCCTTTGAATCAGCGACCATTGACCACAAATAAACATGTTTAAACGGGACTTCATTCCGTACATACAGTGAAAACATGATCATACGAGAAATCCAAAATCGCAAGATATCGGATAAGGTACCCATCATATCAGTGGGATAGCGATTCTTATATTCTTCTTTTTTCAGAGTAACCAATGACCATTGTCCTGAAGAAAACCACGTGTCAAACGTATCAGTCTCCTGAAGATATGTTTCTCCATTCTTGACGGGATTTTCAAAAGAAATGATATAAGGAACGCCCACTCCCGCAGATATTTTTTGCAATCCGTGCCGTATCTCTTGCACGGTAATTCCTTTTTTCAGAAAAGAATGAATATCTCCCTGATGCAACCGTCCAGTTTTGTCTATCCATGATACATGGATATCAGGAGTATTAGTATCTATCCTATACCAGACGGGTATTCTTATTCCCCATGCAATCTGTCGACTAATAGGCCAATCATGCATGATACTCAACCAATCAAGCATTTGTTTTTTATATTTTGATGGATAAAATCTTACCGTATTTTTTTTCACTGCTTTAATCGCTGATTTTTTAAGTGCGTCAACTTTGATAAACCAATTTGGCATAATCAAAGGTTCTAACACACGTCCACATTTATAACACGTTCCCACTGAGTGAGTATAATGAGTATCAATTCGCTCAATACGACCAAGACTGTGTAAATCTTTAACAACTTCCTCACGCGCACGTTGTACCTTCATCCCGGCATATTTTCCTCCGTTTTGTCGCATTCTTTCAGTAAATAAAGTATAGGTGGTATTTTCTAAAGTCGATAGTCGTTCCCAGGCAGTTTTGGTCTGTTTTATTAATTCCTTTTGGTCGGTAATAACAAGTATTGGTATTTCTTCAATCCAGAATTCATCAGAAACAAGAGAATTCATTGCATTTATTTTTTGATATTTCAAATTCCTTTTTTAGAAAGTTTGTATT
>CAYJVA010000032.1:0-8532 GCA_964373465.1 uncultured Gammaproteobacteria bacterium | reverse complement strand
ATGATCGTTCAACCTCTGCAGTAAAATCCACATGTCCCGGAGTATCTATGATATTAATTCGTGTATCCTTCCAAAAAGTAGTGGTTGCCGCAGACACTATAGTAATTCCACGTTCTCGTTCTTGAGGCATCCAATCCATCTGTGTAGTTCCTTCGTCTATATCTCCTATTTTATATGTTCTTCCCGTATAAAAAAGAAGACGTTCAGTCGTGGTTGTTTTTCCCGCATCAATATGCGCGATCACACCGATATTGCGAATTTTATCATTTGTGACAGTGCGATTTTTAGTAATGATATGTTGTTGTGTCATTTTTTATGAATATTTTTTACGAAGAAATTACCACTTAAAATGAGCAAATGCTTTGTTTGCCTCGGCTAATTTCTCAACTTGCTTTTTCTTATTTATCGCTTCTCCTTGTCCTTGATATGCATCTATGAGTTCTGCATATAATTTTTTGTCATATGTTCTATATTCTTTTGACGAGCGACCATGTGCCGCGTTGATAATCCAGTTAAACGCAAGGTAAATTTTTCGCGATGATCGTGTCTCAGTCGGAACCAAATATGAAGCTCCTCCCACTCTTTTTGGTTTTACTTCAAATTGAGGGGCTGTATTCTCAATAGCTTTATGAAGTACTTCAGTAGGATTGAATTTATTTTTTTTCATTGTATCAAGCACTGTATATACAATATGTTCTGCGATACTTTTCTTACCATCTTTCATCACGTAAGTGATCAATTTCGCTACCTCATAACTTTTATAGAGAGTGTCTGGTTTTACGCCCCTTTTTTTGTATGGTCTTCTTGGCATATGATTATAATAAAAAATTTATTTTTGTTTTGTTCCATATTTAGAACGAGATGTTTTACGCGTTGACACTCCAGTACTATCGTATACCGCGCGTACGACATGATATTTGACACCTGGAAGATCTTTTACTCTTCCTCCTCGCACTAATACTATTGAATGTTCTGATAATTCATGTCCAATCCCAGGTATGTATGCAGTCACTTCCATGCCATTGGAAAGTTTGACGCGTGCAATTTTGCGCAATGCAGAGTTTGGTTTTTTAGGCGTCATAGTACGTACTACCATACATACTCCTCTTTTAAAGGGGCCAGGTATCTCACTATGTGTACGTCCTATTGAGTTCAAAACAGTTTTTAACGCGACTGCTTTCGCTTTGGTTGTTTTCTTTTTTCTACCCCTTTTAATAAGTTGGTTAATGGTTGACATAGTATATTTTTAAGTAATTTTATCTGATATCTCTTCAGAAGATGTTTCATAATATTGAGGATAATATTTTCTTAACAATTCTTCTGTGACTGGTATTAATCTTCCAATTATAACATTTTCTTTCAATCCATACATCTCATCGACCTGACCCTTCAATGACGCTTGCATAAGTGCGGTGGTAGTCCCTTGGAATGAAGCTGACGATAACCATGAGTCAGAATGTACTGCCGCGCGTGTCACTCCTAAAATAGAGACAGTGCCTCCTGCTGGTCGTCCACCTTGTGATAATACTTTTTTATTCTCTTCTTGAAACCTGAATTTTGAAACAACTTCTCCTACGATAAAAGAGGTGTCACCCTCATGTTCTAATATCACTTTGTCACTCATTTTACGTATGATGACTTCAAAATGCTTATCATGAATCATTATTCCTTGTGACTCGTATACGGCTTGAATTTCATTCAAAAGGTAGATTTGTCCTTCTCTTAAGCCTTTTATAGCTAAAATTTCCTTAATATCAAGATATCCTTCAGAGAGCGATTGTCCAGTACTGATAAGTTGTCCATCTTTTATCTTTAATTTTCTATTTGAAGGAATCGAAAATTCTCTTTCTTCTTCATTTGTAGTTCCAATTGATTTAACTTTTATATTAAACACTTCCTTTGCTGTATCTTCTTGTATACTGACCTTTCCTGCTATATCAGATATTGGGGAGACGACTTTAGGAGTGCGTGCCTCAAATAATTCTTCTACACGAGGTAATCCCTGCGTCACATCGGCAATCACAATGCCACCAAAGTGGCGTACACGCATAGTAAGTTGGGTTCCTGGTTCGCCAATTGATTGTGCAGCCACTACACCCACTGGTGTTCCTATTTCAACCAATTGATTGTTGACAAGATCAATACCATAACATTTTCTACACACTCCATACTTGGTTTGACAATAAAGAGGGCTTCTCACGGTTATTTTATTAATATGAGTTTTTTGCAACAGTGTAATCTTTTCATCATCAATACATTCATCAGATTTTATGAGAATAGTTTTTTTATCATCAGAAAGAATATTTCTTACGGGGTATCGCCCACCCACGCGTTCTAAAAATTTATCACCCCGATCTTGATTCTTTTGAATGACTAATCCTTCATCAACTCCACAGTCATCTTCTCTTACTATCATGTCATGTGAGATATCAACTAATCGTCTGGTAAGATATCCGGCATCAGCAGTTTTAAGCGCTGAGTCAGTCAATCCTTTACGTGCTCCTCTGGCGCTAATCACATATTCAAAGATAGATAAACCTTCTCGATAATTTGACTTTGTAGGAACTTCAATAATTTTTCCAGTGGGATCGATGACCAATCCTTTCATTGCGGAAAGTTGGCGTAATTGTTCCCTTGATGCTCGCGCTCCTCCTGATTTAATTATGATTTTTACTGGGTTTTCTTCATCCATTGCGTTCCATGTCTGATCAGCAAGGTCTTCGGAAATATCAATCCATATAGTATTTGACGTCCGTTTTTTTTCTTCTTCAGTGAGCAAACCTTTAAGGTAATTATTCTCAATTACCTTAATTTTTTCTTCAGCTTGTTTAATCAATGCTGTTTTTTTATCAATTATAGTGCAGTCAAATGTGGATATTGAAACTCCTCCAGAAATAGTGGCTGACCAGAAGCCTATTTCTTTAATATGATCGATTAAATTCCCTACTTTTGAATAATCATTTTTATAGATTTTGAGAGCTTTGACTATGATCATTTTTAAGTCAATTGCTTTTACTTCTTGATTGAGGAATTGCAATTGCTGAGGTAATTGCATATTAAAAATAATACGTCCTACAGTAGTTTTGAGGAGAGTACCGTTTAATTTCACTAAAATAGGTTCTCTTGTATTAATCAGTTTGTGGTGATATGCCATAAGCGTTTCGTCTGACGAAGAAAAAAAGCGAAGTTGCTCGTCTTTTCTATTACTATAGTGTGTATCAATCGTGGTAAGATAATAACATCCGAGAGCCATTTCTTTGTTTGGAAGTACAATAGGCATGCCATCCGAAGGTTTTAATAAATTTTTTTCAGCAAACATCCGATCTTTTATTTCGTCAATTGCCTTTTTAGACAAGGGGACAAAAACGCCCATTTGATCACCATCAAAATCAGCATTATATCCCTGACAAACAGCAGGGTGAAGCTTGATCGCATAATCATCTGTCAGGACAGGATAAAAAGCTAAAATTGATAGTTTGTGTAAAGTAGGTGCCCTATTTAATATGACTGGGTGATTTTTTGTAATTTGCTCTAAAATATCATACACTATTGGTTCTTTACGTTCAAGAAAGTTTTTAGCACTTTTAATATTCTGTGCAAGACCACGAATCAATACTTCGCGAAGCAAAAAGGGCTTAAAAAGCTCAAGTCCCATTTCTTTAGGAAGACCGCATTGGTAAATTTTAAGCTCAGGACCGACAATAATCACTGATCGTCCTGAATAATCAACTCGTTTACCCAAAAGATTTTGTCGAAAACGTCCTTGTTTACCGCGCAAAATATCAGACAAGGATTTTAATGTTTTTGCCGATGTTCTTCTTGTATCTCGCCCTCGTGATTTTTGAATATCAATGAGAGAGTCAATAGCCTCCTGAAGCATTCGTTTTTCATTACGTAAAATGATCTCTGGAGCACCCAATTCAATAAGATGTTTTAGTCGATTATTTCTATTGATTACTCTTCTATAAAAATCATTGAGATCAGATGTGGCAAATTTACCGCCATTGAGTTGAACTACAGGACGAAGGTCTGGTGGAATGACTGGAAGTACTTGTATAATCATCCATTGAGGATGAATTTTTGATTTAATTAATGATTCAATTAATCGTACTTTTTTTACTATTTTTAATCTTTTATCACCTTTCACTTGCGTTAAATGTTTAATGGTATTAGTATATAATTGGTTAAGATCAATATGTGAGAGTACCTCAAAAATCACTTCTGATCCCATTCCAAGGGATAAAAAATCAGCTATATTTTTCTCTTTTAAAAAAAGTACATCTTCTTCTTCAATAGTTTTTAGTGGCTGCATAGATGATACTATATTTTGTATCCGTTCATAAAAAATTAATTTTTCTTGGCGTTTTTCAGTATATTTTTGATCAAGACTAGTGGTGCGTTCTCTTATTTTAAATTCAATTTCATATATAAGTAAATCTTGCTGTTCCTTATTTTTTACCTGAGTCTCGGCTCGTTCTTTTTCTTTTTGCTCATCACCAGAGAGTATCTTTTTTTCACTTTCGTACCACTCGTCTATCGTTGACAACTCTTTTTCTTTGAGTTCATTGAGTGTATGAATTGCATTTTCTTTCCCTTTTTCATCAACGCTTTTTACAAGATGGAGGGCATAGTAAATAATTCTTTCCAAATGATTTGAGCTTGTATCAAGGAGAATGCTTAAAGGGGATGAAATTCCTTTGAAATACCATATATGCACTATTGGGGTAGCTAATTTTATATGTCCCATACGTTCTCTTCTCACGGAGCTTGTGGTAATCTCAACTC
Source organism: uncultured Gammaproteobacteria bacterium (assembly GCA_964373465.1). Taxonomy (GTDB): domain Bacteria; phylum Patescibacteriota; class Microgenomatia; order UBA1406; family HO2-37-13b; genus DATDVH01. Next base: position 3,747 of record CAYJVA010000032.1, on the reverse strand, counting down.
CACAACGATCACATATGATACCTTTATATCTGATGCGCTTATACTTACCACAATAACATTCATAATCTTTCGTCGGTCCAAATATCCGTTCATCAAAAAGACCATCTTTTTCTGGTTTAAACGTACGATAATTGATGGTTTCTGGTTTCGTTACTTCGCCAAAAGACCATGAGGTAATAATATCAGGAGAAGCGATTGTCAATTTTAATCCTGAAAAATCAATCATTCTATATGTAAATGATTCAGATTTCACACTTTTTTTCATTATCTTTTGTGTATTCATATTAAAAAAAATACTTCTATTGAACTGGTTCTATTTGTAATCCAAGCGCATTCAATTCTTTGATGAGGACATTAAATGACTCAGGTACAGTAGACTGTGGTATTTCAATGCCTTTAATGATTGCTTCAAATGCCTTTGAACGACCTTGAATGTCATCGCTTTTAATCGTTAACATTTCCTGTAAAGCATATGGTACACGGTGGCTTTCAAGTCCCCATACTTCCATCTCCCCAATTCTTTGTCCTCCCATTTGAGATTTTCCTCCGAGTGGCTGCTGAGTGACTAATGAATAAGGTCCTGTTGATCTGGCATGGAATTTGTCTTCAACCATATGAATAAGCTTCATAATATATCCAACACCTACTAATACAGGTTTTTCATAAGGATTTCCTGTTCGAGCATCATATAGTGTAGTTTTTCCATCGGTGGAAAAACCCGCCTTTTGAAGCTCAAGTTTTATGGTGTTTTCTGCAATTTTTTCAAATACAGGGAGTTTGAATTGTTCTTGTAATTTTTCAGCCGCTCGTCCTAAAATAGTTTCATAAAGTTGACCCAAATTCATGCGAGAAAGTACAGAAAGTGGAGAGAGTAATACATCAACAGGAGTTCCATCGGAAAGATGTGGCATATCATATTCTGGCAATATTTTTGAAATAATACCCTTGTTCCCATGTCGCCCAGCGAGTTTGTCTCCGACTTTAATTTTACGAAGTGACGCGAGAGTAATAATAATTCTTTTGAGAATGCCTGGTTCAAGTTCGTGAGGATCTTTTTTAGTATCTATAATATTAATACTTACCACTGTCCCTTTTTTTCCATACGGCATGCGGAGTGAAGTGTCTTTTACATCTTTTGCTTTTTCTCCAAAAATTGCACGAAGCAACCGTTCTTCAGCGCTTAATTCTCGCTCACCCTTTGGCGCGACTTTTCCAACGAGTACATCTCCGCCTTGTATTTCAGATCCAACAACGACTAATCCATCAGTATCTAAATTTGATAAAATTTCCTCTCTGACGTTTGGGATATCTCGAGTTAATTCTTCTTGACCTAATTTTGTGTCAACCACGTCAGCAACAAATTCTTCCATTGCAATTGAAGTAAAAAGATCTTCTTTTACTAATCTTTCTGATATGACAAAACCGTCTTCATATCCTAATCCGTCAAGTGAAGCATAGGCAACGGTTAAATTCTGTCCGAGCGCTAATTTTCCTTTATCTGTTGAAGGTCCATTGATCAATATTTCGTCCTTTTTAACCTTTTGTCCTAATTGTAAATCAGATTTTTGATCAAAAACAACATCTTTGTTCGTTTTGATAAATCGTTCAAGTTTATATTCGTATGTTTTATTTGATTTTCCCTTTAAAAGTATTTTATTTGCATCAATATATTCAATCTTTCCATCTTCAGGTGCAAAAATTGTCCTTCCAAGAGAGCTTGCGATTTTCTCCTCCATTCCAGTGCCGATAATAGGCGCTCTTGATTTAATTAAAGGAACTGCCTGACATAACATATGAGTTCCCATAAGTGCCCGGCTCGCATCATCATGTGGTAAAAATGGAATTAATGCCGCAGCAACGCCTACCACTTGACGCGGAGAAAAATCAATAAGATCGATTTTATCTGCGGGTACTTCAATCATCTCACCTTTGTGTCGTGCTGAAACACGTTCATCAATAATATATCCCTTTTTATCAATTGAAATACCATTATGTGTGATGTGATATTGTTCCTCATCATCTGCTTGTATATATATTACATCGTTACTTATTTTGATTTTCACTGTACCATCTGATTGCTTTTCTTTTATTACTTTTTTATAAGGAGTCTCCAAAAAACCATATTTATTTAAACGGGCATACAATGCCATGTAGGTGACTACACCGACATTTGGTCCTTCTGGTGTTCGTATAGGACATATTCTTCCATATTGAGAAGAAGAAATATCACGAATTGAAAAAGAAGCTCTTTCTTTCTCAATTCCTCCAGGACCTCCTACAGTAAATCTACGTAAATTATCAAGTTCTGAAAGAGGATTTGCCTGATCAATAATGGTTGATAACTGACTTGTTCTATAAAATGAATTAATAGTTGCGATCAATGCTTTGCTGTTGATCACTTGTGAAGGAAGTACTTCGGCATCAGTCATTGTTAAGCTCATTCTTTCTTTAATTTCTCGTTCTGTTCGCACCATTCCCACTCTTATACCATACATTTCAACTAATTCTCCAACTGTTCTCATTCTCCTATTGGTTAGATGGTCTATATCGTCAAAGCTTCCTACACCTGTAGTTAATTGTATTAAGTATTTAATTGTTGCAACAACATCTTCTAGTGTTATGGCGAGTGTGTCTTTTTCTATTGGAATAGATAGATTTAACTTTTTATTAATTTTATATCTACCTACAGGCGCAAGTGAATATCTCCTTTGATTAAAAAATAAATTATGCAAAGTATCATATGCGTTTTTAAGAATAAGTGGTTCTCCTGGTTTTAATTTACGATATATTTCAAGTACTGCGTCATCTTTTGTTTTATATGGATCTTTCTCAATAGTTGATGAGATAAATTTATGTGCTAATTCCTTGTCAACATCTGAGAAAAGATCAAGGATCGCACTATCTGAGAGTTCGGAAAATGATCGGATGAATGAAGTTGCTAAAAATTTTCTTTTTTTATTGATTTTTGCTTCTATTGTATTATTTTTTGAAAGGGTAAAGTCTACCCATGAGCCGATGTAGGGTCGAATTTCAGAGTTATATATAGTTGCTCCGGTTGATTTATCAATTTCAGCTGTAAAATATATTCCTGGAGATCTTACAATTTGACTTATTACCGCGCGTTCTATACCATTAATAATAAATGTACCACGAGAAGTCATTTTTGGAAGATTAAAAAAATATACATCTTGTTTTTTTTCACTATTTTTTCTCTTATTGATAAGCCGTACTTTAACATATACAGGAAAATAATAAGTGAGTTTTTTAGCAATAGCTTCTTCGAGGGTGTATCGTGGATCTCCATAGTACACATCGTCAAGTTCAAGAGTAAAGTTTTTTTTAGTATAATCTTCTATTGGAAAGAATTCGCGAAGCACAGTGGGCAAATCTTTTTGTATGAATTTATTCCATGATTCTTTTTGAATACTAATTAGATCAACTGTCTGAAGTGAATCTGTGGAGTGTGAGGAAATGTGATCTTTTTGTTTGTTTTTATTAGTACTGTAGTAGTTGTAATTATGCATCTTGAATAACGATTAGTAAAAAACCATTAAAAAGAATAAAATAAATAGGCCGCTTTATACGACCCTTTTATTTTTTTTACCACTCAAAGCGCGTTCGTTTATGAATGATCGTATAACTATACTATAGAGTATAAGAAAAATCAAGCGGTTTTTTGATCTTATTTACCATGTCAAACCAAAATGAAAATGTCATACCCTCCGAATCGGAGGGCATACCCTATAA
>CAYJVA010000031.1:0-9095 GCA_964373465.1 uncultured Gammaproteobacteria bacterium | reverse complement strand
GTCTTTCCCGTTGTCTTGAGAAAGCAAATGGAGAATATCGCCCTCTTTTGAAAAAAAAAGGACTTTTGACGCGTGATGCGCGCATCAAAGAAAGAAGAAAAGTAGGTACGGGAGGAAAAGCACGACGCAAGAAACAAAGCCCAAAGCGGTAGTTTATACGGAAGAAAATATTATCTATTATAATAGAGTAAAACTATGATGAAAAAACCATTTGAATTATATACTTTAATTGGCGAAGAATTAAGGACTCAAAATGAAGTTGAGGTAAGTCAAATGTTCGGTAAGCCATGCTTAAAAGTAAAAGGAAGAGCCTTTGCATGTTTTTTTCATGATGAAATGGTTTTTAAACTTACGGGTAAGGAACATGAATCAGCGTTACAACTTAAAGGATCACAGTTATTTGATCCTTCAGGCAAAAAACGACCAATGAAAGAATGGGTGCAGGTCTCGTTTGACTATTCAAAAAAATGGAAACACTATGCAGTTGTGTCCTTAGAATATGTGAAAAAGAAATAATATGGTGATTAATTACGATCAAGAAGTCGATGTTTTATATTTTTCTTTTGATGATGTGCAAAAAGCCGATGACACTGAGATTTATTCAGATGATATTCTCATGAGGAAAAAAAACAAAATACCAGTTGGTATTACTATTTTACATGCATCTTCGTTTTTGAAGAAATAAAATAATATTTATATGAGTGAGCAGATTAAAAGTACAGAAGAAGTCCAATTCATTATAAAGCAAGGTTTAATACAAAATAGAGTAGCTCAAATGTTTGAAGTACTTGAGAATGACTACGGAATCCCATCAGGCATAGCTCAATCGTTAGCTGTCCTCAACGATGTAGAACTTGGTCCGTTAGTAGTCAGAGCAAATAAAGCATATATCAATGCGACACGCAAACATGGGATTTTCACTTTTAATTGGGCACGATCTTCCACTGATCCAATGAGCGAAGAACTTTTTTTAGAAAGAGAAAAAAGGTATGTTATTCAAAGCTATTTTAGCAAAAAAATACTGCAAGGACAATTGATAGTTCAAGATGATTTTAATTTTGAAAAAATATTTGGACAGGTAAAAAGTGTCAATAAAACATCTGATGAGCATTTAGTGTCTGATGTATGGCATTTTGTCTGTCAGCCATTTATCAGAGATATGGGTTTGACAGGATTTGACTCTATGTTCCCGCGCAATATCTTTTCTTTGTCACTCATCGAGGCTGAAAAAAAATTAGAAGATTTTTATGACGAGAAAGCAAAAGAATTAAAGATGAGGCTTGACCAGCGTATCAGCAGGAGTAATGAATACTTACATACTTCATGAGTTTTCATAATAAAGAAGATCACTGAATTGAGCATTGATTTTTTTAATTATTATTAGGAGAATAGTCGTGGAAAAAAAAGCTACCCTCATACATTCTACAGTAAATACAATAATTCCTCAGCAACACGCTATACAAACTAATAGTTTTAAATTGTTAGATGAGCTTAAAACAAACATTTTCAAGACGCTTTCTCAATTACACGATCACTATCGTATTTATTTTCCCTCAGAACCCTCTTTTTCCCAGAAATTGACCACAATGATTAAGAACTATGGTATTTTAGGAGAAAGAAGAAAAGTTATAGAAGACATTGCTGAATTGCCATCAATAATTTATCCTTTTAATATCAATGACCTGAGAAACCAAATAGTGAGAGATGACGATAAGGTTCGGCATATACAGGAAGAATTACTCATAAAAAATAAAAATCTTATTTATCCAGAAATAAAAAAACTGAGAAGAAACTTACTGTTAGAAAATGATAGTGAGGTATCTGAAGATCTCAGACAGGCAGGTATTATTGGATTGATGATCGCAATTGATAAATTTGATATCTCAAAAGGGTATAAATTCTCTACGTATGCAACATGGTGGATTAAGCAAAAAGTACAAAGATTGATAGAAAAACAGTGTAGAATAATTTCAATACCAACTGGTAAAAAAGAGGGTCTTGGCATTATTCAAAAAGCACAAAAACAATTGTCCGAAAAAGACAGAAAAGATCCCCATATGCTTGCGTCAATTATAAAAAATATGTCACTTCGTTCTACTGTAAAAAAGACAATGACACCTCAGGCAATAGGGGAGATACTTGAGATACAACACGTAGTCTTTGAATCATTAGACGAGCCTGTGGGAGACGATAAAGAGAATACTCGTTTAGAATTTATTCCGTCTCGAGAAGTTCCTCCGGGGCATGAAAAAAGAATTAAAGAGTTGATTGAAGTTTTAAGCACCATTCCTGAATTAACGAATATTGAATTGCAGACGATAGCTGGATATTATGGACTGATAGACGATCGGCCTCTTTCATATTATGATTTAGGAAAACAACAGAGTAAGTCGCATGAGTATATGAGAAGAATACATATGAAGGGACTAAAGAAAATAAAAGATGCATTGGAAAAAGATTCTTTGCTTGATCGCGATCTGCGGTCATTTATATAAAAGATACCTTTTACCTTTTTTTTGTTTTTCCCACTCTTTCTCAATCTGTTGCAACGCATATATATATGCGGCAAAACGTAATGATACCTGATGTTTGATGTGTAATTGCCATACGGCATCAACTGCTTTTTTCATTTTCTCTTCAAGAGCACCCAACACTTTTTCTTTTGACCACTTTTCTCCATGAATATTTTGATACCATTCAAAATAACTGACCGCAACCCCGCCGGCATTTGCCAAAATATCTGGGATAATCATGATATTTTTTTCGTGTAACGTGCGATCTGCGCTCGCGGAGATTGGGCCATTAGCCATTTCAAGGATAATTTTTGACCTTATAAGATCTATATTATCATCATGTATCACGTCACCTAGCGCCGCTGGGATGAGAATATCAACAGGAAGAGTAAGGATCTCGTCTCCTGTGATATTTTTTCCATTCATTTTTTCTTTGTTATTAAGATCGCATACTGACCCTATGCAGTAGCATTCAGCGAGCATGCCATGTGCCTTCTTGCAATTATATACTTCGGAAATATTTGAGATGCCTGACGGAATATATATGCCTCCCTTTGAATCGGAGAGCGCCACAACGCGAAAACCATGAGCGACAAGGAACTCAGCGGTAAATCTGCCGACATTGCCAAATCCCTGCACTGCGACACTGAGATTTTCTGGTTTTTTATGTATATATTTTAAAATATGCAAAAGCGCGTCTACACCTCCTCGTCCAGTTGCTTCCTCTCGTCCTTCAGATCCTCCCATGGTCAATGGTTTTCCTGTCACAACTCCTTGTATTTCTGAATGTGAATAGGGTTTTTTCTTTTCTTGGTTTTTTATCGTTTTCTCGTATTCATCAACGATCCAACTCATGACGCGAGCGTTGGTATTGACATCCGGAGCTGGTATATCGGTGTAGGGGCCGATACAGTCCGCAAGTGTACGAGTAAACAGACGAGTAAGGATCTCAAGTTCTTTTATAGAAAGTTTTTTGGGATCAACGATAATCCCTCCTTTTCCTCCTCCGAACGGTACGTCAATGACGGCAGTCTTCATAGTCATCCAGAAAGAAAGCGCTTTTACCTCATCAAGAGAGACGTCTTGATGATACCTGATGCCTCCTTTGTATGGTCCGCGTATACTATTGTGTTGCGATCGGTATCCGACAAAACGTTGTACAGATTCATCATCCATCATGAGGGGAAGCGATACTTCAACGATTCTCTCTGGCTCAAGGAGCATCTGAAAAAGAAGCGGGTCAAGTCGCACAAGGTCTGCAATCTCTTTTAATAATTTTTGTGTTTGTTGCCATATTGTTTTTGACATGTGTTAATCATGAATAGATCATTTTGATAAAGTATACCGCTTTCAGATGAGATTGCAATCCCGCCAAGGCGGGACTACGATAAGTATATTATTCAGTATACTGGATAGAGCAATTTTTTGCTGTGGTATTTTTTGAGTGAATTCTGTAGTATGTATTAAACTCTTTATTTTTTTATGAAAACATCTGATTTGCTTATACAATGCCTTGAAAAAGAAGGAGTAAAATATATTTTTGCATTACCGGGAGAAGAAATAGAGGACATTCTTTTTTCATTGGAAAAATCTTCAATTAAACTTATCATAGTAAGACACGAACAAGGAGCCGCTTTTATGGCTAATATATGGGGAAGGATAACAGGGAGAGCAGGGGTGTGTCTTGCCACTTTAGGGCCAGGGGCTACCAATTTAATCACTGGTCTTGCGGATGCACACCTTGATAAAAGCCCGGTCGTTGCGATCACTGGTCAGGGAAGTATTAAGAGACTTCATAAAGAAAGTCATCAGCTTGTTGATATTGTCAACATGTTCAAACCGATTGTGAAATGGAATACTTCTATTCATGACACACATATACTTTCAGAAACGGTGCGCAAAGCATTCAAACTTGCGCAGATGGAAAAGCCGGGTGTTACTCATTTGGAAATACCAGAAGATATTGCAGGATTAAAAACAGAAGGGACTCCACTTGTACCAAAAATACTTCGTCGATCAACGCCTGATTACAAAGCGATAAGTGAGTCATTAAAACTCTTATCATCTGCAAAAAAGCCTCTCATCATTGCGGGCAATGGCGCAATTCGTAAACTTGCTTCAAAACATTTACGATTGCTTGTTGAAAAAACAGGAATACCAGTCATTTCAACCTTTATGGGTAAAGGAGCGATTTCTGATAAAAATCCCTTATCTTTGTGTGCAATGGGTCTGAAAGCAAAAGATTTTCCTTTGTATGCGATTGCGCGCTCAGATCTTATTCTTACCGTTGGATATGACATTGCTGAATATGATCCAGCTTTATGGAATCCTCAAAAAAAGCCAATCGTGCATATTGATTTTCTTCCCTCTGAAGTGTATGAATATTATGATCCCACAGTTGAAATAATTGCTGATATTTCCGCAACCCTGTGGGAACTCAACAAACAGCTCGATAAAAGACAGTTTAAATTTGAACAACAATGGTTTGCTCCAATACGCAGAGCAATTCTCAATGATTTTTCTCAATATGAATTAGATGATAGACACAGTTTCACGGTTCCCGGTGTTCTTGCTATTCTACGGCGATTGATACATGATGATGATATTGTTATATCAGATGTAGGAGCGCATAAAATATGGATAGGAAGAAATTTTCCTGTATATAATCCAGGTACGTGTATTATTTCAAATGGTTTTGCAAGCATGGGAATTGCGGTGCCGGGTGGGATAGCCGCCAAACTTGCGTGTCCTGAAAAAAATATTATTGCGGTCTGTGGAGATGGTGGTTTTTTGATGAATTCTCAAGAAATAGAGACTGCAAAGCGCATTGGGGTGGGATATACTATCCTTATCTTAAATGACAATGATTATGGACTGATTACATGGAAACAAAAGACTCATGTCCAAAAATCATTTGGCACAGCCATAAACAATCCTGATTTTAAAAAATATGCAGAAAGTTTTGGTATAAGCGCCTTCCTGCCAAAGACAAAAAAAGAATTAGAAATAGCTTTATGTCATTCTATTCAATCAAAAGAAGTGAATATCGTCGCAGTTACTATAGATCCTGCAGAAAACGTACGATTAAGTAAGAAATTAAATTCTGATCTGTCATCATTTATTATATGAGTATACATATAATTAATCCAGCCACAGGAGATATTGTCAAGGAGTTTACCCCATTTTCACAACAGGTTATTGAAGAAAAATTACAATGCGCGATACAGTCCTATCATGAATGGAAAAAGTCAGCATTCTCTGTGAGAAAAAAATTGATGTTATCGGTAGCTTCAAACCTGATGAAGAATAAAGAAAAATACGCAAAAATTATCACAATGGAAATGGGAAAACCCATTACTCAATCTGAATCAGAAATTGAAAAATCTGTATGGGTATGTCGTTATTTTGCAGAAAACGCAGAAAAATTTCTTAAAGAAGAATATATTCAAACAGAGGCAAAAAAAAGTTTTATTCAGTATAAACCTTTGGGAGTAATTCTTGCGATTATGCCATGGAATTTTCCTTTTTGGCAGGTTTTTCGCGCAGTGGTTCCAATCATAATGGCGGGGAATACAGTGATTTTAAAACACGCTTCAAATGTGCCGACGACTTCTCTTGTCATTGAGAAAATTTTTCGTCACAATGGATTTAATAAGGGTATTTTGACTTCACTTTTAATAGAGGGATCAACAGTATTAAAAATTATAGAAGATGCAAGAATCGTTGCTGTTACATTGACAGGAAGCGAATACGTTGGGAAAAATGTTGGAGCGCGCGCAGGATCATACATAAAAAAGGTCGTGATGGAACTTGGAGGTTCTGATCCATTTATTATCTTAAGCGACGCGGATCTCAGGATTGCGTCAGATACTGCAGTCAAGGCGCGTATTCTCAATGCAGGTCAAAGCTGTATAGCGGCAAAGCGTTTTATTGTATGTCAGGATATTGTTGATGAGTTTGTATCTCTTTTTATCAGTAAAATGAAAACACTTGTCATGGGTGATCCTTTAGATAAAAACACAGAAGTTGGACCTATGGCTCGCCGAGACTTGTTAATCCAATTGGATCATCAGGTGAAAAAAAGTGTAAAAAAAGGAGCGCGTATTCTTTTGGGTGGCAAGATAGTTGAAGGAAAAGGTTTTTTTTATGAACCCACTATTGTATCCAACGTAGTGAAGGGGATGCCTCTTTATGACGAGGAGATTTTTGGACCTGTGGCAAGTATTATTACTGTTGCAGATGAGGATGAAGCATTGTTTGTCGCAAATGACACACAATACGGATTAGGCGCAAGCATATGGACGCACAATGAAAAAAGCATTGAAAAATGTGTTCATGGTCTTGAAGTCGGCAGTCTCTTTATTAATGATATGGTTAAATCTGATCCTCGCCTGCCTTTTGGGGGGATTAAGTTGTCAGGATATGGGAGAGAATTGGGCACGTATGGTATAAAAGAATTTGTCAATATTAAAACTATTGTGATCAAATAGCGTTTTATATTAATTGTTCCATTTACCTATTTATGAATAATTTAAAAAAAATTGCTCAATCAATCCGTTACCACATTCTTGTCTCGACAACCACCGCGGGGTCTGGGCATCCGACTACATCATTGTCAGCAGTTGAACTGATGACGGTATTGTTGTTTGATGGCTTTTTTCGGTACGATATCCATAACCCCAAAAACCCAACTAACGATCGATTGATTTTTTCCAAAGGTCGTGCGTCTCCTCTCTTTTATGCGCTGTGGGCAGTCGCAGGCGCTATTCCATACGAAGAACTCATCTCTTTACGACAATTTGGTAGTCGGTTAGAAGGTCATCCAACCATGCGATTTCCCTACACTGAAGTTGCGACAGGATCTCTTGGTCAAGGACTTTCAGTGGGAGTAGGCATGGCTATGAACGCAAAATATCTTGATAAATTGGCTTATTGCACCTTTGTTTTATTAGGAGATAGTGAGATGGCTGAAGGATCTTGCTGGGAAGCGCTTCAATTAGCTTCATATTATAAGCTTGATAATTTGGTTGGAATTCTTGATGTAAATAGGTTGGGACAACGAGGAGAGACCATGTATGGTCATGATGTCTTGGCATACAAAAAACGTATTGCTTCTTTTGGATGGGAAACGATAGTGGTCTATGGACATTCTCTTTCACAGGTTCAACGCGCATATAAGAGCGCCATGAAAGTTTATGGCAGACCCGTCATGATAATCGCAAAAACAATAAAAGGAAAGGGAGTGAGCTTTTTAGAAGATATGAATGGTTGGCATGGCAAACCATTAAAAGAAGATCAATTACAAAAAGCCTTAAAAGAAATAGGGAAGGTTGACGAGACTATAAAAGGGGTTATCAAAAAACCATTGGAGATGAAAATCCAAAATTCAAAACCCAAACTTCACAATTCTCAACCAAAAGTAACTGAATATAAAAAAGGTGAAAATATAGCCACTAGAAAAGCCTATGGTAATGCCTTGGTAAGGCTTTTTCCTACATATCCCGACATAGTAGTTTTGGATGCTGAGACATCAAATTCTACCTATGCTGATATTTTTCAAAAAAAATACCCTCTGCATTTTTTTGAAATGTTTATCGCCGAGCAAAATATGGTTGGAGTTGGTATTGGATTAAGCGCACGGGGGAAAATTCCTTTTATCTCCACATTTGCGGCTTTTTTTACTCGCGCATATGATCACATACGTATGGCGCAGTATTCTGATGCCAATATAAAATGTGTCGGATCGCATTGTGGCGTCTCAATTGGCGTTGATGGAGCGTCGCAAATGGGACTTGAAGATATTGCGATGTTTGGTTCGTTATTAAAGAGTGTGATTCTCTATCCTTCTGATGTATATGCGACAGAACGATTAGTTGAAGAAGCAGTACATTATCATGGTATTGTATATATAAGAACAACGAGAGAGGAGACTCCGATCATTTACGATTCTTCGGTTCAATTTCCCATAGGTGGAAGCAAGACTATTCGTTCAAGCGATAAAGATATGGTGTGCGTCATTGCGGCTGGAATAACATTACATGAAGCTTTGAAAGCATATAATGAACTCAAGAAAGAAAATATATATATTCGTGTGATAGATTGTTATAGTATAAAACCAATAGATAAAAAAGCAATTCTTAAAGCGGTGAATGAAACGCGTGCGTTAATCAGCGTGGAAGATCATTATCCTCATGGTGGGTTGGGAAGTTGTATCGCACAAGTGATAGCTCATACAAAAAATAAAATTCCTCTCTATATCATGGCAGTGAACAAACCCCCACAAAGTGGTAAACCATATGAGCTTTTAGACTATGAAGAAATTTCCTCGCAGGCGATTGTGAAAAAGGTAAAAAAAATCATCGCTTTTTAACCTCTTTTTAACCTCGGGGTTAAACGGGTTTTCTTGAAAGGATAAAGTCATATTTTTATCTCTTCCCTTCAAGAAGATGAGCTCATCTCTTTTGAGCTTTATCGAAGCGAAGGCGGTCGTGTTTTTTTGTAGTTAGAACATTATTTGAGCAAAACCCCAACTAAGGAAACCAGCCCCGCCACACCTCGAAAAGCAAGCCACACCACAGAAAA